>NZ_JAJQJP010000053.1:0-116443 GCF_021245825.1 Gordonia metallireducens
GCGATCGCCGGCCCCAACTTCCACGGTGTGCAGGTAAACGTTTTGCGGGCCAGGATGCGGGAGTCGTGATCGGCCACCACGATCACCTGCTTCTTGGCTGCCAGGTCGATCGCCACCACCGCATAGTCGCGGCCCACGATTTCTCGGAACCGGGTCAACCGGTCGTTTCGGCGTTTCGCTCCTCGGCTCAACGGACTAGCCTCGAACATCGACATCCTCCTTTTGTGGTTGGGACACCAAGCCCTTACGACCACAACAGGAGGATGTCCCTCATTTCACCACCTTGGAGCTATTACTAGGTGCGAGGAGCGCGAGCGACAACCGGCCTTGCTGCCTGAGGCGCGAGGAGCGATAGCCGCCGGGCTGAGTAGCGACGGAGGAGCGTATCGAAGTCGACGAGCCTCGAAGGCCTGGTGAGACACCGTCGCCCACCTGACTACCGGTCGAGTTGAGGTTCGGCAGTCGGGATTTGGGCGGAAATAGATGTCTCCCGCGTGACCGATTCCTTCCCGCTTACCGGGTAGCGCTCGCGGGAAGGAAACAGTTCCGCGGGAGGGAACAACCAGCGGTCAGCCGAACGCCGGCGACGCACGCCGTTCGTCGAGCCCGGCCGGGTAGCCGCCGGCGATGGCGATCCGGTTCCAGGTGTTGATCATCGCGATCGCGGCCACGAGCTGCCCCGTCTCGACGGCATCGAAATGTGCTCGCACGTCGTTGAACACGTCATCGGTGACCCCGCCCTCGCCGAGCCGCGTCAGTTGTTCGGCGAGCGCGAGGACGGCGCGCTCCCGGGCGTCGAACACGGTTCCGGCCTCGCGCCAGGCCGTGAGCATCAGCAGTTTGCGCGGGTCGATCTGCGCGGCCAGCGCATCGCCGGCATGCATGTGCAGGCAGTACGCGCAGCCGTTGAGCTGAGACACCCTCATCGAGATCAGCTCGCCGATCTCGGCGTCGACACCCGCCGACGACGCCCGCTGCAAGGCGACGAGGGCCTTGTAGACCGCCGGATTGTCCTGCGGAATCCACATGCGCGTCGACGGGCGCGTCCGAACACTCATCGCGCACTTCCTGCGGGAGCGTCGGCATGGCGCGCCAACCACTGCTCGACGGTGGTCGGGGTGACGACGTCCGGGTTCGCGGGCACCAGGCCCCCGCCGCGGATCGCCGGTCCACCGACGGGCGCCCCGAGGATCCAGCGCGGCGATCGACGCCGCGCCGCAACGGCTTTCGCCACGTCGACGAGATCCATCTCGGCCGGTCCCGCGACCTCGATCTTACGGAACCCGCCCGCCTCGACCGGTGCGGGCGCAGTGGTGGCCGTGTCCGCGACCACCTTCGCCACGTCCTCCGCGGCCGCCGGGCGGCACCGCATCTTCGGCACGATCGCGACGGGACCGACGGCCATCCGTCCCATCATCTGTTCGGCGAGTTCGAACCACTGCACCGACGCCAGGATGGTCAGTGTGGCCGGTTCGACGACGTCGCGATAGGCGGTCTCTTGAGCCGCTTTACCCTGGTAATAACCGAATTTCGCGTTCACTGCCGGATCGTCCGCGTTGACGATCGACACGCAGACGACGTGCCCGACGGCGGCCGCGGTCGCCGCCCGCCCGATGTTGTGCGCCGTCGTCCGGAAGAAGTCGATCGCCTTCTTCGCGCTCAGCGTCTCGACACTGAGGCAGTCGACCACGACGTCGGCCCCGGCCATCGCCCCGGCCAGCCCCTCGCCGGTATAGGCGTCGACCCCGGCCGCCCGATTCGCCCGCACCACCTCGTTGCCGCGCTCGGCGAGCAGATCCGCCACCCGGCTGCCCAGTACCCCGCTCGCTCCGATCACCACGATCTTCATCTCGCCCTCCTTGCCGACTTCGTCGGTTGTTGTGCCTGCTTGTGTCTCTGGACCTAGGCTAATGCGGGATTAGCACAAGAAAGTGGTCCAATCCGATGGAAGAAAACAGAGTCAATCAAGGCTCCGACCGTTCCGACCCGTGGGCGGAGGTGGCTGCTCGCCTCGGCGCCGATCTGTTCCTCGACCTGCAGCCGGACCCCCGGGCGAGTGCACGCGGGCGCGGTGCGACGCTGCGTCGAACGCTCACCGAGGCGCTGCGGTCGGCGATCCTCGACGGACGCCTCCCTGCAGGCACCGCCCTACCGCCGTACCGTTCGCTCGCCGCCGACCTCGGCCTCGCCCGCGGCACGGTGTCGGCGGTTTATCAGGAGCTCGTCGCCGAGGGGTGGCTGACCGCGCGGCAGGGTTCGGCCACACGCGTGGCCGAGGGCGCGGCACACCCCGGCGCCGCCGGACGGGACGATGAACGCCCGCAGGCGCACCCGACTTTCCGCTTACCGCACGACTTCTCGCTCGGGCAGCCGTGTGCGGGCATGTTCCCGCGGACGGACTGGATCCGCGCCACCCGTCGCGTTCTCACCGACGTCGGAGACGATGCGTTCGCACCCGCACACCCGCAGGGTCGCCCGGAACTCCGGCACGCCCTGAGCGCATACCTGGGCCGGACCCGCGGCGTCCGCACGAACGCCGACCGGGTGATCCTCGGGACCGCGGTACAGTCCTCGCTGGAGTTGCTGTCGCGCAACGTCATCGGCGGCACTCTGGCGGTCGAGAGCCACGGCCTGCCCTTCCACTGGCGAGCCGTCGAACGCGGCGGCACCCGGGTGATCCCGATCCCCGTCGACGACGAGGGGATGGTGATCGACGACCTCGAACGCAGCGGCGCCTCGGCGGTCCTGCTGTCGCCGAGCCACCAGTTCCCGACCGGGGTCGCGCTGTCGCCTGCGCGGCGCATGCAGGTCATCGAGTGGGCCCGGCGCACCGGCGCGATCATCGTCGAGGACGACTACGACGGCGAGTTCCGGTACGACCGCGACCCGGTCGGTGCACTGCAGGCACTCGGCCCGGATGTGGTGGTCCACGCCGGGTCGATGTCCAAGAGCCTCTCCCCCGCCGTGCGCGCCGGGTGGCTTGCGCTGCCACCTCAGCTGGTGGATGTCATGGTGGGCGCCAAGGGAGTACGCGAAGGCGACGCGAGCATCGTCGATCAGCTGATCCTCGCCGATCTCATCGATTCCGGCGCCTACGACCGGCACATCCGCCGCAGCCGGCAGGTGTATCGGCAGCGCCGCGACGCACTCGTCGAAGCCGTCACCGCATGCGGTTTCGCGCTACCCGGCATCGCCGCCGGACTGCATGCGGTCATCCCCGTCGACCACGTCGAGGAGGGCGCACTCGTTCACGAGGCATTCCGGCGCGGGATCGGGCTCGTCGGATTGTCGTTGTTCCGTCACCCGGACGCCGATCCCCTGCCACACGGCGGCCTGGTCGTCGGTTTCGGAACGCCCGCGGCGTCGACCTTCACCGCCGACCTGCAGGCCCTTCGCGACCTACTTGCCGAATCGCCGGCTGCGCGCGGAGTAGTCCCGTAGGGCGCGCAGGAAGTCGACCCGGCGGAACTCCGGCCAGTACGCGTCGGTGAACCAGATCTCCGAATAGGCGCTCTGCCACAACAGGAATCCCGACAGTCGTTGTTCTCCGGAGGTCCGGATCACGAGGTCGGGGTCCGGCTGGCCCTTGGTGTAGAGGTTCGCGTCGATCGCCTCGACGGTGACCGCCTCGATCATCTCCTCGGGAGTGGCGCCGGCGGCGCGCTTCTCGTCGAGCAGGGCCCGCACCGCGTCGACGATCTCCTGGCGGCCGCCGTACCCGACGGCGACGTTGACATTCATCCCGTGTCGTTCGGAGGTGCGGTCGGCCGCGGCCCGGAGTCGCCCGGCGACGGCCTCGGGCAGCGCGTCGAGGGTGCCGACGATGCGGATGCACCAGTCGCCGTCGGGCGAGGAGATCTCGTCGACGATGTCGGGCACGATCTCGAGCAGCGCGTCGAGCTCGTCGGACGAGCGGTTCAGGTTCTCGGTGGAGAGCAGGTAGATGGTGACGGCCTCGATGCCCAGACCCGCGCACCAGCCGAGCATGTCGGCGATGCGCTGGGCGCCCACGCGGTGCCCGTGACTGACGTCGTCGAATCCCGCCTCGCGCGCCCAGCGGCGATTGCCGTCGCAGATGATCGCGACGTGCCGCGGTAGGCGCTGGGTGTCGAGGAGTTGGATGAGTCGACGTTCGTAGATGGTGAGAGCTGGACGGCGCACCCGATCCGGCAGCAGCTTCATCCTTCGCGGCCTCGTGTCACGTGGGACACCTTACGCGCCGGGGTGCGAGCAGGATGACCCTGCCGACCTCCGCGACGGTCCCTACAGACGAGTAAGTTACGGTACCGTAGGTTTTGTGAACACACTGTCGACCCCGCCCCCGGACGTGGCCGATCGCCCGCGTCTGCGCGGCGTGATCCACCACTACTCCGCCTATGTGGCAGCGGTCGCCGGCATCGCGCTGGTCATCGGTGCCGCCATCCTCGACGGCGCCGTCGCCGCGCTGACGTGTGCGGTGTACGCGATCACCGTCGTCGGACTCTTCGCCGTCAGCGCCACCTATCACCGCATCCCGTGGAAGACGGCGCGTGCGCGCATCCGGATGAAGCGTGCCGATCACGCGATGATCTTCCTCTTCATCGCCGGCACCTACACACCGTTCTGCGCCCTCGGCCTACCGTCGCCGACGAGCTGGTGGGTGCTCGGCATCGTCTGGGCGGGCGCGCTCGGCGGGTCGCTGCTGAAGATCCTCTGGCCGGGCGCTCCGCGCTGGCTGGGCGTGACCCTCTACATCCTGCTCGGCTGGGTCATCGTCGTGGTCGCCCCGGCCCTGGTCTCCCAGACCGGCTACCTGATCATGATCCTGCTGGCGATCGGCGGCGTGCTCTACAGCGTCGGCGGCGTCCTCTACGCGGTGCGCTGGCCCAATCCGTGGCCGCACACCTTCGGCCACCACGAGGTCTTCCACCTCTGCACCGCGGTCGCGGCACTACTCCACTACGCCGCCGCCTGGCTGGTCGTCGTCAACTGACCAGCCAGGCGTAGGGCGGAACTCAGGCGCGGGCGAGCGCGTCGAGGACGGTGGCGCTGGCCTCCCAGCCCATGCACTTGTCGGTGACGGACTTGCCGTAGACCAGCGGGGTGGCATCGGTCGACTGCGCGCCGGGCTCGAGGAAGCTCTCCAGCATGACGCCGCTGATGTTCGACGCCTTGCCGGCCTCGCGGGTGGCACGCAGGGTCGCGGCGATCTCCGTCGCGACCTCCGCCTGGCGGACGTGGTCCTTGCCGGAGTTGGCGTGCGAGCAGTCGATCATCACGCGTGCGGGCAGTCCGGCCTTCTCGAGGGCCGCAGCCGCCGACGCAACCGACTCGGCGTCGAAGTTGGGTCCACGGGTGCCGCCGCGCAGGATGATGTGGCAGTCCTCGTTGCCCGCGGTCTCCACGACCGCGCCGTTGCCGAAGTCGTCGACCCCGAAGAAGACATGTTCGGCCGCAGCGGCTTTCACGCCGTCGATGGCGACCTGGACGTTGCCGTCGGTGCCGTTCTTGAAGCCGATCGGCATCGACAGACCCGAAGCGAGCTGGCGATGGACCTGCGACTCGGTGGTGCGGGCGCCGATGGCACCCCAGGCGACGGCGTCGGCGATGTACTGCGGGCTGGTCGGCTCGAGGAACTCACAGCCGACGGGCAGACCGAGGTCGATGATGTCGAGCAGCAACGACCGGGCGGTCCGCAGGCCGCGCTCGACGTCGAAGGTGTTGTCCATGCCCGGGTCGTTGATGAGGCCCTTCCAACCGACCGTGGTGCGCGGCTTCTCGAAGTAGACCCGCATGACGATCTTCAGACGGTCGGAGTACGCGTCGGCCAGCGGCGCCAGACGACGCGCGTAGTCGATCGCGGCGATCGGATCGTGCACCGAGCACGGTCCGACGATGACGAGCAGACGGTCATCGCGGCCGGCGAGGATGTCGGCGATCTCGTCGCGGTCGCGGGCGACGGCCAGCGCACGACGAGCGGTCAGGGGCAGCTCGGCGCGGACGGTGTCCGGCGACGGGATCGGACGGAAGGACTTGATCCGACGATCAGAAGTCGATTCGGCCTTGTCGGCCGTGCGTGTGGAGAGATCCGGGAGAGTGGTCACGGTGTGTGCCTTTCGAGGTCATGCCCTGTCGGTGGTCCAACCGGGGCACGCCTTCACGATGGTGGAGCCCCGCTCAAAACAAAGAGCAGCGACCGTATGGTCGCTGCTCGGGCTCCGGGTGTTACGTGCGCGCGCTTGGTCAGCGCTTCATCGTGGCCCCACCCGGAGCCTCGATAAAGCGCCAATATGCGCGCACGGTGCTGATCACGGCGACAAGAATAGCACAACGGGTTGTTCGACGACCGTGGCCTACGGGTGACCTCGGTCGATCAGTTCACTGAGCACGATGATCGACTCGGACTTGTCCACCGGGCCGGCCGCCCGGATGCGTTCCAGTGCCTGTTCGAGGTGGCGTACGTCGCGGGCCCGCACCCGCAGGATGGCGTCGGCCTGACCCGAGATGGTCGCGGCGCTCACGACCTCGGGGATCGGCTCCCACGACGCCTTGAGCTCCTCGGGCGAGATGTTGCCGCGGCAGTACACCTGCACATAGGCCTCGGTGGTCCATTGCATGGCGTGCGGGTCGACGATGGCGGTGAAGCCCCGGATCACCCCGTCGTCGACGAGACGGTCGACGCGACGCTTGACGGCCGGGGCCGACAGCCCGACCTCGTCACCGATCTGCGCATAGGTCGCCCGGGCGTCGCGGGTGAGGCAGGCGAGCACCTTCTCGTCGAGATCGTCGAGCGTACGCAATGTATACCCACCTTGCCCTCTCACGGTGATCATTTGTTGCATGGATACGCAATCCACGGTGATTGTTTGCGCTGTTCGCCGACGATACGCTCGATTCATGACGTTGACGAGCCCGGGTATCGGCGCGCCTCCGGTACGCGAGGCGCGGCTTCGGACCTACGCGATGACCCCGCCCGTGCACTTCACCGTGTCCTATGCGATCAATCCCTGGATGGACACCTCGGTCCCGGTGGACACCGACCGCGCCCTCGCCCAGTGGCACACCCTCCGATCGGTGTACGAATCACTCGGCCACACGGTGCATCTGGTGGACCCGGTGCCCGGCCTGCCCGACATGGTCTACGCCGCCAACGGCGGTCTCAGCGTCGGCGACACCGTCGTCGCCGCCCGTTTCGCCTTCCCGGAGCGGGCCGCGGAAGGCGATCTGTACGCGGAGTGGTTCGCCCGCAACGGCTTCGGCACCGTCCATCGCACCACCGGCATCCAGGAGGGCGAGGGCGACTTCCTGGTCGTCGGCGACCGAATCCTCGCCGGCACCGGTTTCCGTACCCAGCGTTCCGCGCACGACGAGGTCGCCGCGATCACCGGCCGACCGGTCATCACCCTCGAGCTCGTCGACCCGCGGTTCTATCACCTCGACACCGCACTGGGCGTCCTCGACGACCACACGATCGCCTACTACCCCGCCGCGTTCTCCGAACGCTCACGCCGCCGACTCGACGCGCTGTTCCCCGACGCCATCATCGCCACCGACGCCGACGCAGGCGTGCTCGGCCTCAACCTGGTCTCCGACGGGCGCAACGTCGTGATGACCGACCGTGCAACGCATCTCGAGGCAGAGCTGCGCGACGCCGGGTTCCGCCCGGTGACCGTCGATCTCTCCGAGCTGCTCAAGGGCGGCGGCGGGGTCAAGTGCTGCACCTTGGAACTGAGGAGTACCCACACCATGTCCGACACGCTCATCCCCCACGATGTGACGCTTCCCGCAGGTCCGATGCTCGACGCCGAACCGCATGTGGCACACAACTACTCCCCGATCCCGGTCACTGCTGCGACCGCCGAGGGTGCGTGGATCACCGATGTCGACGGCAAGCGTCACCTCGACTGTCTGGGCGCGTACTCGGCGGTCAACTTCGGACATCGCCATCCGCGGATCGTCGCCGCGGCTCTCGAGCAGATCGGACGGGTCACCCTCACCAGTCGCGCATTCCGTTCGGATCGTCTCGAACCGTTCTGCGCCGCGCTCGCGGGGCTCTGCGGCAAGGAGATGGTGTTGCCGATGAACACCGGCGCCGAGGCCGTCGAGTCGGCGATCAAGGTCGCTCGTAAATGGGGTTACGACATCAAGGGCGTCTCCGACGGCCGCGCGACGATCATCGTCGCCGGCGGCAACTTCCACGGACGCACCACGACGATCATCTCGTTCAGCGACGACCCCGACGCACGCGCCGGATTCGGACCGTACACACCGGGTTTCGTCCGGGTCCCCTACGGAGACGTCGAGGCGATCGCCGCCGCGATCGACGAGACGACCGTCGGTGTCCTGCTCGAACCCATCCAGGGCGAGGCCGGGATCATCGTACCGCCCGACGACTACCTCCCGCGGGTACGAGCCCTGTGTACCGACCACGACGTCCTGTTGATCGCCGACGAGATCCAGTCCGGGCTCGGTCGCACGGGACGCACCTTCGCCGTCGAACACTGGGGCGTGGAACCCGACGTCTACCTGCTCGGCAAGGCGCTCGGTGGCGGCATCGTGCCGGTCAGCGCGGTGGTGGCGAATCGCGACGTCCTCGGTGTCCTGCACCCCGGAGAGCACGGCTCGACCTTCGGCGGCAATCCCCTCGCCGCGGCGATCGGCCACACCGTCGTCGACATGCTCGCCGAGGGCACCTGGCAGGAACGCGCCATCGATCTCGGCGACCACCTGCACACCCGCCTGAGGGAATTCGTCGGCCACGGCGTCGTCGCGACCCGAGGTCTGGGACTGTGGGCGGGTATCGATCTCGATCCGGAACTCGGCACCGGCAAGGAGTTCTGCCTGCGCCTCGCCGGGCACGGCGTGCTGGCCAAGGACACGCACGGTTCGACGCTGCGACTCGCCCCGCCGCTCGTCATCACCGCACCGGAGATCGACTGGGCGATCGAGCGATTCGCCGAAGTGCTGGACGAACTCCGTTCCCGGTCAGCGTGATACGCGGTCGCGGTTGAGCCACCACGTCGACGTCGACAGAACCGTGGCGAAGGCGCACCACGCCGGGTAGGCGGCGAGCGCGGCCCCGGCCTTCGGATTCACGGCCGCGGTACGCCGTGTCAGGTCGGCGCTGCTGACCGTGAGGGCCGCGGCGGCCACCGACGCGGTGCCCAGCGCCCCCTTGCCGAAGTAGATCCAGCTCCATGCCCCGTTGAGTGCGAGATTGGCGCCGAGCGCGGCGATGTACGCCTGCTTCTCGTCCTGGTCCGGCCACTCGCCCAGTCCGTCGATCGCGGTGGCGGAGGTGACCGCGATGTCGGCGTACAGGGCGGTCCAGGCCACCGGGAACACCCAGGCCGGCGGCACGAAGGACGGCTTCTTCAGCCGCGGATACCAGGTCTCGACCGCGGGTTTGGTGACCACGCTGCCGATGGCACCGGCTGCGGCGGTGGCGAGTGAGGTCCCGATCAGAGTGGAGATGCGCATACCCATCAATACCCGTTCCGACGAATCCGACACCTGCGCCGTGTGAGCTGCCCTCAGCCGAACTGTGCGGCCAGGTTCTTCTCGTCCGTGACCGGCAGCCCGCAGACCGTTCCCCGGCACACGTAGGCGGCGTCGCGTCCGTCGACCGGGCCTCGTGCGACGAGTAACGGATGCGAATCCTGTTCGCCGGCAACAACGACCGCCCCGCCGGGGATGTGGGCCCAGGCCGCCCGGGTCAGGGCATGATCCGACGCGGGCCCTTCGGCCACGGCTATCTGGATCGGCCCGGCGACCCGCGCCGACATCACCGACATCCAGTGCCCGGCCGATCGCGGCAGCTTGGCGACGATCACCGATGCGCGGGACAGGCTGTGCTCTAACAGTTCTGCGTAACCGACCGCCTTGGCCGGGTCGGCGAGCATCGATGCGGTGAGCAGCGCCTCGGCCATGAGCGACGCCCCCGACGGGGTGGCACCGTCGATCGGGTCCCGGGGCCGGGCGATGAGCCCTTCACCGGTGGCGTCGAACCAGGCGCCGGGTGCCTCCGGGTCGGCGAAGCGTTCGACCGCGGAGTCGAGCAACCCCAATCCGGCGCCCAGCCACCGGGTTTCACCGGTGACCTGGAAAAGCGTGAGAAGGGCCGTACTCAGCGCCGCGTGGTCGTCGAGCCCACCATCGGTCTCCCCCACGTCCCCGCCGAGCGACGAACGTCGGAGGCGGCCGCCGATCAGGTGCATGCTCAGCAGCTCGTCTGCGCATCGAACGGCGGCGTCGACGTAGGTGGTGTCGCCCAGGCCGGCACCGGCTTCGGCGAGTGCGGTGATCGTCATGGCGTTCCACGCGGTGACGACCTTGTCGTCGCGGGCGGGTTGGACGCGTCTGCCCCGCGCGTCGAGGAGTGCGGCGCGCACCGTGTCGAAGCGCTCGCGGTCGTCGGGGTCGGCCGGGAGCTGCAGCGTCGACCGACCGTGTTCGAAGGTGCCCTGCTCGGTCACGGCGAACAGTTCGGCGGCCCAGCGTCCGGTCTCCGATCCGAGGATGTCGGCGAGTTCCGCCGGCGTCCACACATAGGTGGACCCCTCCACCCCGTCGGCATCGGCGTCGAGAGACGAGGCGAACCCGCCCGGCACCTGCAGGTCCCGCCGGAGGAAGGTGACCGTCTCCTCGACGATGCGGCGCGCCAACGGATCTCCGGTCCGCCGTGCGAGGTGGGCGTAGGCCCGCAGCAGCTGCGCGTTGTCGTAGAGCATCTTCTCGAAGTGAGGCACCACCCAGCCGGCGTCGACCGAGTACCGGGCGAAACCACCGGCGAGCTGGTCGTAGATGCCGCCCCGGGCCATCGCGTGCATGGTCCGTCCGGCGGCCTCGATGGCAGCGGCGTCGCCGGTGCGTTCGGTGTGCCGGATCAGCGCTTCGAGCAGCGCCGAGGGCGGGAATTTGGGTGCACCGCCGAACCCACCGAACTCGGCGTCCTCCTCACCGAGGACGGTGCGGACTCCGTGCGCGAGCAGTCGGTCGTCGACGGCGACGGTGCCGACCGGCAACGGGGCGGTGTTCGCCACGATGTGTTCGCGCACCTTCGCGGCGGTGTCGTCGAGATCGGCTCGACGCTGCGTCCATGCCTCGCTGACGGCGGTCAGAACCTGCCGGAAAGAAGGGATCTGCCCGTGCGGCCGCGGCGGGTAGTAGGTGCCGGTGTAGAACGGGTCGCCGTCCGGCGTGAGAAAGCAGGTCATGGGCCAGCCGCCCTGCCCGGTCATCGCGACGGTGGCACTCATGTAGATGGCGTCGATGTCGGGGCGTTCCTCCCGATCGACCTTGACGCAGACGAAGTCACGGTTCATCTGGGCCGCGGTGGCGTCGTCCTCGAAGGACTCGTGCGCCATCACGTGGCACCAGTGACAGGCCGCGTAGCCGACCGACAGCAGAACCGGCACATCGCGTTCGCGCGCCTGGTTCAGCGCGGCGTCGGACCACTCCTGCCAGTGGACGGGATTGTCGGCGTGCTGCCGGAGATATGGGCTCGTCGCCGAGCCCAGCATGTTCGACGAGGCGTCAGGTGTCCGCCGGGCGTCGCTCATCGGTCCCGGTCGTGCTCGTCGCGTCCTGACTTCCGGGGGCGGCGTCGTCGGCGGTGGTGACCGGCCCCGACGGGTCGGTGCCTTCGTCGAACGCCTGATCTGCCTCGGGGTGATCGGTGTCGAAGGACTCCGGCAGCTTCTTGAGCTGGCGACTCATCGACCAGATCAGGAACGCGGTCCCGACCAGCAGCAACAGGATCACCAGCAATCCCAGCGGCGACGACTTGCCGAACTCCGGCCCCTGCGGCTCCTCGGCCGCCACGACCATCACGGTGTTGACGATGTCGATGTTCATCACGCCTCGATTCCGGTGAACAGATCGGTTTCGGGCAGGGCGGTCTTCACGCGCGTCTTGGCCAGCTCGAACTCCTCGGTCGGCCAGAGTCGCTGCTGCCACTCCAACGGTACGGCGAAGAACATGCCGTTGGGGTCGATCTGCGTCGCATGCGCGCGCAACGCGTCGTCACGCTGCGGGAAGTACTTGGCGCACTCGACCTGGGTGGTGACCCGACCCATGAGGTCGCCCCGGCTCGGGTCCCACTTGCTGAGCCACTCGGTGAACGGGCTCTCCTGGCCGTGGCGCTCGAACTCGTCGGAGAAGAGCTCCATCCGGTCGCGGATGAAACCGTGCGTATAGTACAGCTTCGACACCGTCCACGGCTCACCGGTTCCGGGGAATGCGTCGGGGTCGCCGGCCTGGTCGTAGGCCGCGACCGACACCTCGTGGCACCGGATGTGATCCGGGTGCGGGTACCCGCCGTGCTCGTCGTAGGTGATCATCACGTGCGGACGGAACTCGCGGACCAGACGGACGAGCGCCTCGGTCGCCTCCTCGAGCGGGACGGTCGCGAACGAGCCCTCCGGCAGCGGCGGCAACGGGTCGCCCTCGGGGAGCCCGGAGTCGACGAAGCCCAGCCACGTCTGCTTCACGCCGAGAGCCTCGGCGGCCCGGGCCATCTCCTCGCGGCGGACCTCGGTCATCCGCTCTTTGATGCCGGGACGGTCCATCGCCGGATTCAGGATGTCGCCGCGCTCGCCACCTGTCAGGGTGACGACGAGCACCTCGTTGCCTTCGGCCGCATACTTGGCGGTCGTGGCCGCACCCTTGCTCGACTCATCGTCGGGGTGCGCGTGGACCGCCATCAGACGGAACACACCCGGCTGCGGGCCGTCGGCATGGGATTCGGTCACAGTTCCTCACCTTCGGATCGTTACTGGTCCCATGGTAGGTATTGACGCGTGAACAGTTCGGATGGGGGCGCCGCGGAGCGCCCTCGCAGCGGCCCGCGCGCGACCTACCCGGAGAATTCCGCGTCCGCTCAGACCCGTCGTCGCTGGTTCCTCGCCCTGTCGATACTCGTCGTCGTGGTCGGCGTCACGCTGGCGGCAATCGGCTACAGCAAGTTCGGCACCGCCGACGTCTCCGGCGAGGCGACCGGTTACGAGATCCTCGACGACAACACCGTCGCCGTGCAGTTCACCGTCGACCGCTCCGATCCGAGCAAGCCCGCGGCCTGCGTGGTGCGCGGACGATCGAAGGACGGCAGCGAGACCGGACGGCGCGAGATCCTGATCCCGGCCGACTCCGCCGAACGGATCGGCGTCCGCACCGAGGTCACCACCTCCCAGCCGCCGGTCATCGGTGAGGTCTTCGGCTGCACCGTCGACGTGCCCGCCTACCTCCAGCCCGAGTCGTGAGCACGCGGCAGACCGAACCAGGCGACGCGGCAACACCCCGCGCCGCGTTCGCCGCCATCGGCAGCCGCTACTTCCCGCTCCTCGTCGCACTGTTCGTCGGTGTAATGCTGATCAGCAACGTCACCGGCACCAAGGGCGTCGTGCTGTTCGACGACTGGCTCAACATCGACCTGGGCCCCATCCACATGCAGGGCCTGGTCACCGACGGCGCGTTCTTCCTGTTCCCGCTCGCCTATGTCCTGGGCGACGTGATCAGCGAGGTGTACGGCTTCCGCGCGATGCGTCGCACGATCCTCGCCGGCTTCGCCGTGCTCATCCTCGCCTCGCTGTGCTTCTGGCTGACCATCCACCTACCCGCCGCCGATTTCTATGAAGGCCAGGAGGCTTTCGAAACGGTCGCCGGCGTCGTTCCGCAATTCCTGCTCGCCGGCCTCGCCGGATATGTGGTCGGCGAATTCCTGAATTCATTCGTGTTGGTCAAAATGAAAGAGCGTGCCGGTGAGCGGCATCTGTGGGCGCGCCTTTTGGGATCGACGGTCGTCGGCGAATTCGCGGACACCCTCGTCTTCTGCTCGATCGCGGCAACTGCGCTGGGTATCTCCACCTGGGGAGACTTCGTCAACTACACGATTGTCGGATTTGTCTGGAAAACCCTGGTGGAGATCGTCATCATGCCCGTGACGTATTTCGTTGTGGGATGGTTGAAGCGAGCCGAACCCACCTACCAGGAAGCACTCGACGCGGCAACGGCTGGAACAACTGATGTGCCATAGGTCTCATCGGCTGGTATGATGATCGGATACACGGCTCCGCGAGGGGTCGTGTTGCTGCATTTATAGCAGTCCATATGCCGCGCGGTGAAAGAGTCGCATCGCGGCGCGGACAACACGAAGGAGTGACCGATGACCGACACCCAGGTGACCTGGTTGACCCAAGAGTCGCACGATCGCCTCAAGAGCGAACTCGACTCATTGATCGCCAATCGTCCGGTCATTGCCGCCGAGATCAATGAGCGACGCGAAGAGGGCGACCTCAAGGAGAACGGCGGCTACCACGCCGCCCGCGAAGAGCAGGGCCAGCAGGAAGCGCGCATCCGCCAGCTGCAGGAACTGCTCAACAATGCGAAGGTCGGCGAGGCGCCGACCCAGTCCGGCGTCGCCCTGCCCGGTTCCGTCGTGACCGTCTACTACGACGGCGACGAGAAGGACACCGAGACCTTCCTCATCGCGACCCGCGAAGAGGGCGCCTCGGGCGGCAAGCTCGAGACCTACTCCCCCAGCTCGCCCCTGGGCTCGGCCCTGATCGACGCCAAGGTCGGCGAGACCCGCGAGTACTCGGTGCCCAGCGGCGCGACGATCAAGGTGACCCTCGTCAGCGCGGAGCCGTACCACGGCTGAGATGGGTTGAAACCCACCACTTTTGGACAATCCCACCACCCTGAAGGGTGGTGGGATTGTCCATTTGTGGTGGGTTTCTCAGTCGGGTTGCCCGATCAGCCCAGATTCACCTTCACGCCGTCGGAGAACATCGAGTCGTGAAGCTCGATGCTGGCCGGCTTGGCGTCGGTGGGCATGTCGTAGACAACCTTGACCTCGACGGTGTTACCCGGGTTGATGTTGTCCCAGACGGGGATGTCGCCCGCGCCCAGCGAGATCTGCGCCGAGGTGTCGGGCTCGAAGCTGCGGCCTTCGGTGTCGAAGAGCTTCTGGTCGCTGGGCGAGAAGCTCTTCGGCTCCTTGCTGGTGTTGCTCACCGTCATGGTGACGATCACGAACTGGCCCTGTGCTTCCTCGGTGAGGAACTGGTTGTCGCCGACCGACGACAGCCCTGCCTCGACGTTCTTCACGACGAACTCGAACTTGCCGTCGCGCACCGGCGTGTTGAGCCCGGCGGCCTGCTCGTCGGTCTTCTCGTCGCCGTCGTCGGTACCCGATCCGGCCTGATCGCCGGAGTTCGAGCTGCCCGACGATGCAGTGTTGTCGGACGAATCGTCCCCACCGCCGGACACTGCCGCGATGATCACGATGAGCACGACCAGGATGCCCACGATCCACGGCCACTTCTTTTTCTTCTTCGGCGGCTGGATCGGCGCCTGGTACGCCGGCGGAGCGCCGTACGGCCCGGGGGCGTACTGGGGCTGCTGCCCGTAGGGCTGTCCGGGCGGGGGCTGCTGCCCGTACGGCTGTCCGGGCTGGGGCTGTCCCGGGTAGGGCTGGCCGGGCTGGGGATTCTGGGGGTCGGTCATCATGTTCCTTCTTCACTGCGGTCCCGGGAAGCGGGCCGCTCAAATGTCATTCTGCACAACAGGTCTGACGCTTCCGACGTGTCGTTTACTGAGACGAATCGAGCGCTGAATCGCGACGATCACAGTCATTCCCGAGACATTTCGGTAACGGCGGAGGCGCAAGACCAGATACTTCTGGCTAGCTGTGGTCGGCCCCGTACACGGCCTGTTCGTGGGTGAAACCCTCGAACTCCAGCTGCTCGATCAAGCTCTGCCGCGAGAACGGGGAGTACTCACGGTACTGACGGGCCGACTTTGCTGCCTGTACATACCAATTCACCTCGCCGTCGGCCTCGAGCTGATCGACGGCGGCGGACGAGTCCGAGTACGAAAAGCCCTCGAATTCAAGCTGGTCGACCAGTCCCGACTTCGAGAAACTTGTGTACTCGAGGTAGTCCCTCGCCATGGCGATCGCGCTCGACTTCTCCGACACGAGCTTGATCACGGGGGTCGGCACACCAGGCGCCGCCTGCGGGGCCGCGCTGGTGCCGAAGCCTGCCACGGCACCGATCGCCATCACGAACGCTGCCAGGACGCCTGCCGCCCACGGCCACTTCTTCTGGGGGTTGATCATCGTTCTTCCTTCTTCAGGAGCAGCTCTGGGAAGCCGAGCTACGTCTGAGAGCAAGGTGTCACGAGGGTCTGACAAAAACGTTGGCGCACAGTGTCATCCGATCGGATGATTCCGGTCCGGACCGGCAATCACGTCGACTTCGTTTCGACGTGCAGACGTCGATCGACGTCTGCACGTCGGGACCGAGGTTCGCCGGTCAGGCGGCCGCGAGCATGTCCAGCCACGGAGCGAGCACACCGACCAGCTCCCGGCGTTCGAGCGTCGCCCACGTCCAGCGGACCACCATGATCCCCTGCGCGCGTAGGGCATCCTCGCGTCGCTTCTCGCGGATGAGCGCGTCGCGGGCGGTCTCTCCCGGACGCAACAGACGTCCATACTTCTGCAGGCCCGTCGAACTCGCCGACAAGCTCTCCCTCCCAATCGAAATCGGCACGCGCAGGGCCATCGCTCGTCTGAAATGTGTGCTGCAGACGGGGAATCGGCAGCCCCGCCGCGATCATCTGGGCCCGACTCCACGATTCACCGATGCTCTCCGACGCGGCGTCGGCAAGTGAAAGCGCCCGACGCGCTGTACCCACACCGCGCCATCGGCCGCGTGATTCGAGGATGATTTTCATCCGTTCCACGTCTGCTTTGAGTGCGAGAGCGCGGTCGAACACGACGAGAGCTCGTTCGAAGTCGCCGGCCATCGCGACGTCGACCGCAGTTCGTTCGAGGGTCGTGACCGCGACGCCGTCGACGTCGGTGATGTCCTCCGGAGACAACGGGCCGGCGTGGACGATGCGATGGCCGCGCACGAAACCACCACGCTCACGTGTCTTCGTGAGATGGATGAGCTCGCGCTCCGGATGGAGCTGCGATAGTCCGAGCACGGCGGCTGCCGAGTCATGACTGAGCGTCGACGTGTCGCCGTCGCGCGCCGAGGTCGCGACGGCGATCGACTTCAAGCGGTACAGCTCGTCGTCGGCAGTGTCGGATTCGGGTACCGGCAGGACACAGACGCCGGGAGCAAGCCGGACGAGTTCACCTCGCCGGACCGCCCGTGCGACGACATCATCGGATATGCCGAGCCTGAGCGTGGTTTCGCGTCGAATGAGTCCGTGCCGGTCAGTCGGAAAAAGAGTCATATCTCTTGGACGCAGCGCACCCACATTTGGTTCACCTGTTTTCGACGCGGCCCAGCCGCGCTGACCGGCGAACCTCAACTCGGCAGGCAGACGTCGATCGAAGTCTGTGAGTCGAGTTGAGGTTCGCCGGTCCCGTCGCGGAAGCGCCTGTGTGACCGACTGGTCGATGCTTGAATGGGCCACATGGGACGTTCCTATTCGCTGGAGACCTTCGACCTCGACTTCTTCGACGACGCGCCCGTACGCCACGTGATCGACGTTCGGCTGCCGGTCACCCCGCAGCGCGCCTGGGCGGAGTTCACCCGCCAGAACACCCTCGACTGGTGCCGCGCGATCAAGAAGATCGAGTTCACGTCTCCCCCGCCCTACGGTGCCGGCGCGACCCGCAAAGCAGTGCTCGGCCCGGGATACGTGACGCTCGAGGAGGATTTCTTCCACTGGACCGAAGAACCCGAAGCGGGCCGGTACCACAACGCATTCCGGGTCAAGAGCGCCAATGTGCCGGGTATCCGACGATTCGGCGAGGCCACCCAGATCGACCCCGCCGACGTCGGCTGCCGCCTGCGGTGGACCTTCGCATTGGAACTGCCCACCAAATCGAAGGCCGTCACCGCGTTCTCCGGCCCGGCGTCGTCGACGGTGTACAAGTCGATCGAAGCGGACACGCTCAAGCACTTCGCGCATCTGCCACCGGCGACCTAGGCCCACACGGGTTCACGCGGCGAAGACGGTCCGGGTTTGCTCCTCCAGCATTTCCAGGTGCAGTGGTACCGACTCGTCGACTCCGACTTCGTCGTGCAGTGCTGCCACCAGGCGGACGGGAACCGAATCAACCTTCGGCGCAATACCTATCGGCGCCGGCAGCGTGACGTCGACCTCGGCCTCGACCACCGACGGGCGACGCCCGGTCGAGGCGTGGTCGCGGCGGAGACCCCGGTCCCTGGTCAGAATGTGGATGACCATCCCGTCGAGCTTCTTGTCGGGCAACTCTTGGAAGATCACGTCGACGTGGTGCCAGTAAAGCCCGTCGATGGACACATCGAGCACCCGTCCGGTGATGGTGTCGTCGAGACGATGACGTCCGGCCGATGTCTCGAAGAGCACCCAGCCCGCTTCGTTCCACTCCACACATTCGAGAATGTCCCAGAGGTCACCGGCATCGTAGGACTCGCCGGCTCGCGTCAACACCGGTACCGCTGACCTCTCGATCCACGTCAAAGGCAGCTGCGGCAGTGTCCGCACGGCATACTCCCCTGCATCCCGTGTCGTCTCCAAGCGCGGCTTCGCCTTCGCCAACCGTGCCCGACGAGCATGGTGCTCCTCGCAGACCGGACCGTCGAGCGACTCCAGTTCTTCGAGCAGCGTCTCGCAGGTACGGCGAAGCCATCGCCAACTCTGTTTCAGATCCTCCCGAATACGCTCCGCATGCTCAGGTCCCCAGGCCGACTCGTTTGAGTGTGAACGTCTTCCCATGCACGGCAAGGTATGTGCGTACCGATACCCGACGACCAGATGACTGCACAGGTGACCGCTCCATCCACAACCTGGCGATCAAACCGCCCGCAGGAATCCAGCCTCACTCAGTGCTCGGCGCACGTCCTGCTGGTGGTCGGGCCCGCGGGTCTCGACGCTGACCGTCACCTGTACCTCGCCGAGGTAGAGGTCGTCGGCGACTCGTGAGTGCACGATGTCGATGACGCTCGCGCCGAGATCGCGGAGCAGTTCGAGTAGTGCGAGGAGTCCGCCCGGGCGGTCGGAGACGGTGGCGGTGAACGTCAGGAACCGGCCTGCCGCGGTGAGGCCGTGCGTGGTGACGTGGCGCAGCAGCAAGGGGTCGATGTTGCCGCCGGACAACACGACGCAGACCTTCCCCGACAGGTCGAGAGTGCCGCCCGCCGCCGCGACGCCTGCTGCGCCGGCGGGTTCGACGACCATCTTCGCCCGTTCCAGCATCAGCAGAAGCGCGGTGCTGAGTTCTTCCTCGCTGACCGTGACGACCTCGTCGACGTACTCGGTGACGTGCGCGAACGGGACGTCACCCGGCCGGGCCACGGCGATGCCGTCGGCCATGGTGTTCATCGACGCCGCGGGAACCGGATGCGTCGCGGCGAGAGATGTCGGCCAGGCCGCGGCCTGCGCTGCCTGCACACCGATGACGCGGACGTCCGGCCTCGATGCCTGGACCGCTGCCGCGACTCCGGCCAGCAGACCGCCGCCGCCGAGCGGCACGACGATGGTCGTGACATCGGGCATCTGCTCGAGGGTCTCGACCCCGACGGTGGCCTGACCGGCGACGATGTCGAGGTGGTCGAACGGATGGATCAGCACCGCACCGGTCTGGTCCGCGTACCGCTGGGCTTCGACGAGCGCGTCGTCGACCGTCTCACCGGCCAGAACCACCTCGGCGCCATAGGCTTTCGTCGCCGCGATCTTCGGCAGCGACGCGCCGGTCGGCATGTACACGCGTGCGGTGATGCCCAGCTCGGTCGCCGACCAGGCGACACCCTGCGCATGATTGCCCGCGCTTGCCGCGACGACGCCGCGGGCGCGCTCCTCGGCGGTCAGCCGAGAGATCCGCAAATATGCGCCCCGCGGTTTGAACGAGCCCGTCCGCTGCAGGTTCTCGCACTTGAGCCAGACGTCGGCGCCACTCCGCTCGGAGAGCACGCGGGATGCCACCATCGGCGTCCGGCGGACCACGCCGGACAGCTCGGTGGTCGCCTTCTCGATGTCGGCCGGGGTCAGCAGCATGGCGCTCAGCGCAGCGCGTTCTCCAGGTCACCCAGGATGTCGTCGATGTCCTCGATACCCACCGACAGGCGGACCAGGTTGGCGGGGACCTCCAGCAGCGAACCGGCCGTCGACGCGTGGGTCATCGCGCCGGGATGTTCGATCAGCGACTCGATGCCGCCCAGCGACTCGGCCAGCGTGAACACCTCGGTGCGGGCACAGAAGGCCTTGGCCTCCTCCATGCCACCCTTGACCAGGACCGACACCATGCCGCCGAAGCGCTTCATCTGCTTCGCCGCGACCTCGTGACCCGGATGGTTCTCGAGTCCCGGGTACAGGACGGCCTCGATCTTGTCGTGCGAGTTCAGGAATTCGACGACCTTCTCGGCGTTGTCGCAGTGGCGGTCCATGCGGACGGCGAGCGTCTTGGTGCCGCGCATCGTCAGGTAGCCGTCGAACGGTCCGGGCACCGCGCCTGCACCGTTCTGCAGGAAGGCGAAGGCCTCGTCGAGTTCTTCGCTGTCGGTGACCAGCGCACCGCCGACGACGTCGGAGTGGCCGCCGAGGTACTTGGTGGTCGAGTGCAGCACGACGTCGGCGCCCAGCGTCAACGGCTGCTGCAGGTAGGGCGAGGCAAAGGTGTTGTCCACCACGAGCTTCGCACCGGCCTCGTGCGCGATGGAGGCGATCGTCTCGATGTCGCCGACGTTGAGCAGCGGGTTGGTGGGCGTCTCGGTCCAGACGAGCTTGGTCTCCGGGCGGATCGCGTCGCGCACCGCGGCGACGTCGGACACCGGCGCCACCGAGTAGGTGATGCCCCACTGGGTGAACACCTTGTCGATGAGACGGAAGGTGCCGCCGTAGGCGTCGTTGGGGATCACCAGGTGGTCGCCCGGACGCAGCGTCGAACGCAGCAGGCAGTCGGTGGCGGCCATGCCGGACGCGAAGGCGCGACCGTAGGTTCCGTGCTCGAGTGCGGCGAGGTTGGCCTCCAGCGCACGTCGCGTCGGATTGCCGGTGCGGGCGTACTCGAAGCCGTCGCGCAGTCCGCCGACGCCGTCCTGGGCGAAGGTCGAGCTGGCGTAGATCGGCACGTTCACCGCACCGGTCTGCGGATCCGGGTCGTAGCCAGCGTGGATGGCGCGGGTCGAGAAACCTTGCCAGCGAACCGAATCCGCGGCGCTGCGTCGTTCACTCACAGTGTTGTGCTCCTATCCGACGATCGGGTGGCTCGAGACGAACGCGAGCAGGTCGTGGCGCGTGATGACGCCGATGGGCTTGCCGTCCTCGACGACCATCAGCGCATCGCTGTCGCCGAGGGCCTTGGTGGCGGCGCTGACCGGCTCACCGGAACCGATGAGCGGGAACGGATCTCCCATGTGGGCCGAGACCGGATCGGCCAGGCTGGCACGACCCTCGAAGACGGCGCTGAGCAGATCGCGTTCGGTGACCGCACCCGCGACCTCGCCGGCCATGACCGGCGGTTCGGCGCCGACGACCGGCATCTGCGACACCCCGTACTCGCGGAGGATCTCGATGGCGTCGCGCAGCGTCTCCTGCGGGTGGGTGTGGACGAGGTCGGGCAGGGCGCCGGTCTTGCCGCGCAGCACGTCGCCGACCAGCGACTCCTTGGTGTTGGCATCCAGCGGCGTGCGGAGGAAGCCGTAGCTGCTCATCCACTCGTCGTTGAAGATCTTCGCCATGTAGCCGCGTCCGCCGTCCGGCAGGAGGACCACGACGACTGCGTCGGGTCCCTCACGCTCGGCGACCTGGAGGGCTGCCACGACGGCCATACCGCAGGAACCGCCGACGAGAAGACCTTCCTCGCGGGCTAGGCGGCGCGTCATGTCGAACGAGTCGGCGTCGGAGACGGCGATGATCTCGTCCGGGATGTTCGGGTCGTAGGCGGCCGGCCAGAAGTCCTCGCCGACACCCTCGACGAGGTACGGGCGTCCGGTTCCGCCGGAGTAGACCGAACCCTCGGGGTCGACGCCGACGACCTTCACCGCACCGTTGGAGACCTCCTTGAGGTAACGCCCGGTGCCGGTGATGGTGCCGCCGGTTCCGACGCCGGCGACGAAGTGGGTGACCTTGCCGTCGGTGTCGGCCCAGATCTCCGGGCCGGTGGTCTCGTAGTGGCTCTGCGGGCCGGCAGGGTTGGCGTACTGGTTGGGCTTCCACCCACCCTCGATCTCCCGCACCAGGCGGTCGGACACGCTGTAGTAGCTGTCCGGGTGCTCCGGCGGCACGGCGGTCGGGCACACGACGACCTCGGCCCCGTAGGCGCGCAGCACGTTGCGCTTGTCCTCGCCGACCTTGTCGGGGCAGACGAACACGCACTTGTAACCGCGCTGCTGCGCGACGAGCGCGAGACCGACGCCGGTGTTGCCGGACGTCGGTTCGATGATGGTGCCGCCGGGCTTGAGTTCGCCGGAGGCCTCCGCGGCGTCGATCATCCGAACCGCGATGCGGTCCTTGCTGCTCCCGCCGGGATTGAGGTATTCCACCTTGGCCGCGACCAGCCCGGATCCGGGCGCGGTGACGGAGTTCAGCTTGACCAGCGGGGTGTTGCCCACCAGGTCCACAACGTGATTGGCGATGCGCATGCCTCCATGGTCCCAGAACCGTCGTCGCCCCTGTCACCCGGCCGTCGTCAACCCGCGGGTCCCTTCGACACCCGGCCGACCCCTCTAGACTGGCGGCCGTGTCCGGTTTGAGTCGCAGGGTCGGTACCGACGGTCGATTCTGGGGTCGGGTCGCCCGCGACGTCGGGGCCACGGCGGCAGCCACCGCGGCCGGGGCCGGGGCGGGATGGGCGGTGTGGAATTTCCTCAACGACCAGGCCGCGACCGCCCGCACGGTGATCCCCCACCGCACCGACAACGCGCCCGACGGCGACGGCGTCTATCACCCGGACGGCCGGGTCACGCGCTACACCCGCGACACCCCCATCGACCTGTTCCTGACGGTGTTCGGCGATTCCACCGCGGCCGGGCTCGGCGTCGAGACGGCCGACGAGACGCCCGGCGTGCAGGTCGCGCGTCGCGTCGCGGCCGAGACGGGCAAGACGGTCCGCTACGCCAACAAGGCGATCGTCGGTGCGACGTCGAAGGGCCTGGCCGCCCAGATCGACGCGATGTTCATCGCCCGCGAACGACCGGATGTCGCGATCATCTTGATCGGCGCGAACGATGTGACCTCCCGCAACGGCATTCGTGCGTCGGCCCGTCGGCTCGGCGACGCGGTACGCCTGCTCATCGGCGGTGGCGCGAAGGTCGTCGTCGGCACCTGCCCCGACTTCGGGGTGATCACCGCCATCCCCCAGCCACTGCGAACGGTGTTGCGACAGTGGGGTCTTCGACTCGCCGCCGCACAACGGTCGGCGGTGCGCGCCGCAGGTGGACACCCGGTTCCGCTCGCCGACCTGTTGGCCAAGGAATTCCTCGCCCAACACGATTTCATGCTGTCACCGGATCAGTACCACCCGTCGGCGGCGGGATATGCGCTCGCCGCCGACATCCTGTTGCCGCCGGTCCTCGACGCCATCGGCGAATGGGGTTCGGCCCCGCTGCCCGAGCCCCCGGAAGAATCTCCCGCGGTGGAGGAGACGCGAGTGGCCACTGGACTCCGCCGCCTGCTCAAACAGGTGTGATCACCCACCCAGTGCGACCAAGCATCTGCTTGGTTGGGGTAGCGTGAGCGCATGGCTGAAGCAGTTATAGTATCCACCGCCCGCTCCCCGATCGGCCGCGCCGCCAAGGGATCCCTCAAAGACGTCCGTCCCGACGAACTGTCCCGTCAGATGGTCGAAGCGGCCCTCGCGAAGGTGCCCGAACTCGACCCGGCCGACATCGAGGACATCCACTGGGGCATCGGTCAGCCCGGCGGACAGGGCGGCTACAACATCGCCCGCGTGATCGCCGTCGAACTCGGCCACGACCACATCCCCGGCGTGACCGTGAACCGCTACTGCTCGTCGTCGCTACAGACCACCCGCATGGCGCTGCACGCCATCAAGGCCGGTGAGGCCGACGTCATCATCTCCGGCGGCGTCGAGAGCGTGTCGAGCTTCGGCATCTCCGGCGGTGCCGACGGCGCCCCGAACTCCAAGAACCCGCTGTTCGACGACGCGATGGCGCGCACCGAACTCTCCGCCGCGGGCGACGCCGGGATCTGGCACGACCCCCGCCAGGACGGACTCATCCCGGACGTCTACATCGCGATGGGCCAGACCGCCGAGAACGTCGCCTCCTTCACCGGCATCTCGCGTGAGGACCAGGACCGCTGGGGCGTCCTCAGCCAGAACCGTGCGGAGGAAGCCATCAAGTCCGGCTTCTTCGAGCGGGAGATCGACCCGGTCACCCTGCCCGACGGCACGCAGGTCACCACCGACGACGGCCCGCGCGCGGGTACGACCTACGAGAAGATCTCGCAGCTGAAGCCGGTCTTCCGCCCCGACGGCACCATCACCGCCGGCAACGCCTGCCCGCTCAACGACGGTGCGGCCGCGCTGGTCATCATGAGCGACACCAAGGCCAAGGAGTTGGGTCTGACCCCGCTCGCCCGGGTCGTCGCCACCGCCGCCACCGGCCTGTCGCCGGAGATCATGGGCCTGGGCCCGATCGAGGCGATCCGCAAGGTGCTCAAGGTCTCCGGGATGTCGCTGTCCGACATCGACCTCGTGGAGATCAACGAGGCCTTCGCCGTCCAGGTGCTCGGCTCGGCCAACGAGCTCGGCATCGACCACGACAAGCTGAACGTGTCGGGCGGCGCCATCGCTCTCGGCCACCCGTTCGGCATGACCGGCGCGCGGATCACCACGACCCTGCTCAACAACCTCCGCACCCACGACAAGACCTTCGGCATCGAGTCGATGTGTGTCGGCGGCGGTCAGGGTATGGCCATGGTGCTCGAGCGCCTCAGCTGACCCGAGCCTCGACCCCTTCGTCGACGCCCCTCGCCGCGTTCGGTCCCAGGATCGCAACGCTGCGAGGGGTTGTTCGTCGGTAGATCCCCCACGCGATCACCACGACGCCGACGATGTAGATCTCGGCCGGGATCGCCCACGCGTTGTTGGTCGCGTGGTTGTCGTGGATGTAGTACTGCGAGATGTGGCCGGCGAGGTCGCCGCCGTAGCTGATCGCCAGCGCCCAGACCGCGGCGTCGAGCCATCCGCCCCGGTTACGCACCCGGAAGGTCAGCACGCACAGCAGTCCCACTGCGATGTCGTTCCACCCGAGTTCCCACTGGAACATGCCGGGGTGGAAGTCGGGTCCGATGTCCTTGGCGACCTCCGCCGCGTTCGGGCCGACATGTCCGATGCCGGCCAGGATCCCGAAGATCCCGCCCGGTACGAGAATCCAGAGCATCACGAGCTCTGCCACGCGGCCGGTGGTGCGCCTGCGCGCCGACCGGTCCACCAATATGTGCACGATCGCGCCGACGACCATCAGCGCCAGCTGAAACAGAAACCACACCATTTCTCGATGGTCGGCACAGTCGCGATCCGCGTTCGCCCAGTTGACCCTGATTTCCCCCGGTCAGACGACAACGAACCCCACACCAACAGGGGTGTGGGGTTCGTGTGAGCCGGTTGCGGAGCTACCGCGTCGGAAACTAGTCCGAGTTGAAGTAGCTCAGCAGGCGCAGGATCTCGACGTACAGCCAGACCAGGGTGACGGTCAGACCGAGCGCGACGCCCCAGGCGGCGCGGTCGGGTGCACCGGCGCGGATCAGGCGGTCCGCCGAGTCGAAGTCGAGCAGGAAGCTGAACGCCGCCAGCGCGATGCAGACCAGCGAGAAGATGATCGCGATCGGGCCGCCGTCGCGCAGGATGCCGGCCTCACCGGTGAACAGGCCGATGACCAGGTTGCCGAGCATCAGCACGAGCACGCCGATCATGCCGGCGAACAGCATGCGGGTGAAGCGCGGCGTGACGCGGATGGCGCCGATCTTGTAGACGAACAGCATGCCGAAGAACACGCCGAACGTACCGAGGACCGCCTGCCCGATCAGGGCTCCGGCCGAGATGTCACCGCCGACGACCAGGTTCGCGAAGACGAACGAGATCGAACCGACGAACAGACCCTCGAATGCCGCGTAGGCGAGCACGATGGCCGGGTTGTCCTGCTTGCGACCGAAGGTCGCGACCAGGACGAGGACGAGGCCGCCGATCGCACCGACCATCATCAGCGGCAGCGCGAGGCTCGTCTGAGCGGCCTCGGTGGCCCGGCTGGAGATGCCGAAGTAGGTCGCGATCGCGACAACCGTCAGGACGCCCAGGGTGATGGCGGTCTTGGTGACCACATCGTCGATCGTGAGCTGCCGGGTGGCCGACGGTGCCTGCGGGGTGTACGGGTCGGTGGCCTGACCGTATTTGTTCATCGAGACGCCGGCGCCGGCCATGCCGGCCCCGAATCCCGCGTATCCGGATTGATTGTCGCGGACCACGCCGCGCATCACCGGATTGCTGCTCTCTCGCACGAAGCGCTCCTTAATCGGTACGGATGTATACCGTCTCAACGTCGGGTCATTCCTGTGAGTTCCCTGACGGGATCACAAGACGACCGTGTCGAATGCGACTTTACCGGCCCTTGACCATTCTGTCGTTCACGCCTGCTCCCCGTCCTGCCCGGAACGGAGCGTCATCAGCCAGTCGCGAGCGGTTTCGGAGTCCCGAGTTCGTGCGTTCACGGCCATCACCGCACGTCCCAGGCACACCGCCTTCAGCATCGACTCGGCCCGCTCGAACTGGTCCCCCCAGCCCAGGCCGGGCTTGGCGAGCATCAGCGAGGCGATGCCGTGCGCGGCGGCCCAGAGTTCGAGGACGACGTCGTTCACCTCGTCGCGGTCGAAGAAACCCTCGTCGGCGAGTTCGGTCACCGTGTCCACGAACCGCGCGTAGGCGCTGGCGGTCAACACCTGGTCGACCTTGGAGGGATGTGCCGCGTCGGCGGGCTTGCCGAAGGCGACCCGGTAGAGCACCGGGGTCGCGACCGCGAAGCGGATGTAGGCGAGCCCGAGTTGCAGCGCACGGTCCAACGGGTCGGTGATGCCCTCGGTGGCGGTGGCGAGCTGAACGTCGAGCCGCTCGAAGTACCGGGCGCACACGGCGTCGAGCAGCGCGTCCTTGTCGGCGAAGTGCAGGTAGATCGACGGCGGGGTCACCCCGACGCGAGTGGCGACCGCCCGGATCGACATGGCGGTGTCGTCTCCGTGCTCGACCAGGAGCTCGCCCGCGGCCTCGATGATCTCCTCGGCGAGGATCTCACCTGCCCCGCGAGGTGACCTCGCCCGTCTGTGTGTCGTCACTGCTCTCCTGCGCTCGATCCTTCTCTTGAGTTCGGTGGGGACCGGGTGGGTCGTCGTCCGGCACTTCCTCGGACAACCCGAAGCGGTCATGGAGTTTCCTCAGCGGCGGCGGCGCCCACCAGTTGGCGCGTCCGACGAGGCGCATGAACGCCGGCACCAGGAACATCCTGACCAGGGTCGCGTCCATCACCACCGCGAGCGCCAGCCCCACCCCGAACATACGCATGAACGACACCTGTGAGGCTGCGATCGCGGCGAACACGATGCTCATCAGCAGGGCCGCCGCCGTGATCACCCGGCCGGTGCGTGCGAGGCCCAACGCCACCGCGTGATCGTTCGCCGCGCGGGTGCGGTCGGACTTCAGCCATTCCTCCCGCACGCGTCCCAGGAGGAACATCTCGTAGTCCATGGACAGGCCGAACGCCACGCAGAACAGCAAGACGGGCACGGTCGCATTGAGCGTTCCGGTCGCCGTCGTGCCCAGGCCGTCGAGGTGGCCCTCCTGGAAGAACCAGACCATCGCACCGAAGGTCGCCGACAGCGACAGGATGTTGAGGACGAGGGCCTTCAGCGGGAGGACGACACTGCCGGTGAAGAGGAACAGCAGGACGAACGTGGCGACGGCGATGATGGCCAGCACCCAGGGCGTGTGGGCGAAGATCGAGCTGACGGTGTCGTCGGTGGTCGCGGCGAGACCGGTGAACAGGGTGTCCGTTCCCTCGGGTGCGGGCACCGCGCGCAAGGCGTCGAGCTGCTGCATACCCGCATCGCTCGTCGGGTCGCGATCGGTGGACACGTTGACGACGTGCACGTCGCCGCGACTGTCGTCGGGACTGCCGGGCGCGAGCGCCTCGCCGCGGACGAAGGTTCCCGCTGACGAGCCGGCCGAGTTGACGTCGTCGACCTGAGACAGCGCCCTCGTGTATGCGGCGAGCGACTCCGGCCCCGCCGGCCCCTGCACGACGATGGTGATCGCCGAGGAGAGATCGTCTTCGTAGCCGTCGCGGATCTCCTGCTGGATGGCGTGCGAACTCGCGGACCCCGGGAGCACGCGGTCGTCGGGAAAGCCCATCCGGAGCGACAGGAACGGTGCGCCGAGGACCAGCAGGAAGATGGTGACCACCGCGGCGACCGGCAGTGCATGGCGGAGTACCCACTGGACGAGGCGGTACCACCGGGTGTCCTCCGGCTCGCGGGGCCGTGGTGGCGGCAGACGCAGCAGTCGACGCATGGGTTTGCGTGCGTCGAGGGCGTCGATCCGGTCCCCGAGGACCATCAGCACGGCCGGGGTGATGATGAGCGCGGAGAGCGCAGCCACCGCCACGACACCCAGGCCGGCAAACGCGAAGGAACGCAGGAAGTACTGCGGGAAGAGCACCAGCGCACTGAGCGAGAGCGCCACGGTCACCGCGGAGAACGCCACGGTCCGACCGGCGGTCGCGAGAGTTCGGACGATGGCGTCGGGACGTTCGAGTCCCCGATCGACCTCTTCCCGGTACCGCGTGAGCAGCAGCAACGTGTAGTCGATCGCCAGGGCGAGACCCAGCGCGGTGGTCAGGTTGAGAGCGAACACCGAGACGTCGGTGACCGATCCGATCGCCCGCAGCAGCGCGAAGGTCAGGATGATCGAGATGATGCCGATGCCGACGGGCAGGGCCGCCGCGATCAGTCCGCCGAAGACGAAGATCAGCACGATGAAGGTGATGGGGATGGCGATCGCCTCGGCCGTCAACAGGTCGGACGCGGTCTGCTCGTTGACCTGGGAGTAGACGAGCGCCTGGCCGCCGACCCGGATCGAGATCCCGTCGCGTTCGCCGGTGAACTCCTCGTCGATCTCTGCCGCCCGGGCCGGCGCGAGGTCCTCGCCACCTTCGAGGGCGACGATGATCAGCGTCGATGTCCGGTCGCGGCTGACCAGCGCGGAGTCGAGGGTCGGGTCGGACCAGACCGACAGGATCTGGTCCTGCACGTGCTCGTTCGCACCGAGTTCACGGATGATGTTGTCGGACACGGCTTTCGCGGTCGGATCGCGCGAGATGTCCACGCCGTCGGGGCCGTCGAGCTTGAGGACGACCTGAATGCCGCCCCGGTTGAACGTCTCGTCGAGCACCTTGTCGGCTCTTGCGGATTCGGCGTTGGGAGCGCTGTAGCCACCTGCCAGGAGATGTTCGGCAGCGGTCGCCCCGTAGGCGCCGCACACCACGATCAGGACGAAGGCGCCGAGTAGCACCCTCTTCGGCATCGCGATGATCAGCCGTGTCAATCGAACCACCGTGCGTCCCCCTCGCCTCGGTCGACTTTACGGCGTTAAGTTATCAGCAGTAAGTTAGCGGGTCAACGATGTTTTCCCTGCGTGAACTTCCATCCCGAGCCCGCGACGCACGGTGCGGAGTTCGCGTTCGATGACGGCGGACTCCGAGCCGAGCAGCCCGGTCGTGCGGATGATCTCCCGCAACCGGATCGCCGGGCGCGCGACGTCGACGAGGTGATGCAACGGCGAACGACGTAACCCCATGCGCCGCGCGACCGGTCGTTCCACCCACCGCGTCGAGATCGCGGCGAAGGACGATCGGAGAATGGGGCCGGTGACCGCATCGAGCGCGGACACCAGGACCGACGGCACCGGGATCGGCGCAGCACCGTGGACGACGCCGGGCAGGTCGTAGCCCTCGTGGAGCAAGGCCTTGATGAGCACCTTCGACGAGTCGTCGGGCTCGAGTTCGAACTCCGCCGCGACCCGGAAGAGATCCGCCGCCTCACCGTGGTTGGCCGGCAACAGGTCGTCGTCGACGCCGATCACCCAGCCGATCCACCGCCACAGATGGGTGATCGCCTCCCGTTCGGCGCTGCTGTAGTGGATGCCCAGGTCGCGCGCGACCAACAGCGGCAGGGCGAGGAACCCGCACGAGATGGTCATGACCGAGTAGGTCTGGTTGATCGGCACGCCCCACGCGGCCTCGTCCCAACCCTGGTCCTCCCCCTCTGCATCACGGGGATGGGTGAGGGCATCGCGGATGTAGGCATGGAGAAGTCGGATACGCAGCGTCGCAATCCAACCGGGGTTACCTGGCAGCATCGCGCCGGGCGTGGTCGCCTCCGCGACCCAGCGCGCGGTCGACTGCACCCGGTCGCGGGTGCCCAACCCGAGGCGACCGGTCGCGACCAAGGGTCGGACGAACCCCTGCGCCTTGTACCCGTAGATCAGCGACTGATACAGCGTCGAGGACTGCAGCGTGCCGAAGCGCCACCACGCGCGTGCCCCCGACGCCGCGAACGCCGCGTCGAACCAGGTCGGCGGGGTGCTCGTCACCTGCAGCAGACGACGCATCGACGCCGGCATCTCGATCCGGTCGGGATCATCCGCCGTCTCCGAATCCGCATGGGACTCGAGCAGATCGACGAGGGTCGAGAACGACATGCCCCGTTCGCGGGCCTCGACGACCACCGCGTCGGCAAGCGGATCGCCCTGTGACAGGCCGACCTCCAGACGGTCGACGAGTTCGGGATGCCGCGTTCGGACAGCCTCCCAGTTCCGTGCGCCGGTCACCGCTGCCGCGTCCATGTCTCCGATGATCACCCGCTCAGGTGGGCGGGTCAAGGAAGAGCGGGTCGAGGAACAGGCAGGTCACGGAGCCTGACTATGCTCACTCCGAAGCCCCCATAGCCCAATTGGCAGAGGCAGCCGACTTAAAATCGGCACAGTGTCGGTTCGAGTCCGACTGGGGGCACCGGGATTCCGGACTCAGCGCGAGGTACGGAGGTCCTGCGGCAACGCCTCGGCGATCAGGCGGGCCATGGCCTGATTCCCCTTGAGGTTCTGGTGGAATCCGAGGTAGATGCTGGTCGGCACGAAGCCTTCGAACCACTTGTCCCGCGAGCAGGCGTCATGCCCGACGACCCGGTTCTGGATGTCGACGAAGACGGCGCGGTGCCGTTCGGACACCTTCTTCAGGATCGTGTTGTACCGACCGAGGAAGCTGTTCCGGATGAACGAGATGTCGGCGTCGCTCGCCGGGTTGGCGGGATAGCAGCCGCGGTTCCCGAAGTACCCGCCCTGGCCGACCACGGCGATGACGGCCCTGGGCGCCCGCGCGCGGACCGCCTTCAGCGACGAATCGACCGAGGCCTCGAGCGCACGCAGCCCGTCGTTGACCCCGTTCACGTAGAAGGGGTTGGTCCGGCACTGCGAGTCCATGCCCTGGATCGGCGCGATACACCAGCGCGAGAGGTTGCCCCAGTTGGCATCGTTGGCGCCGATCGAGATCGTGATCAGGTCGGTGTCTGGGCGCACCGCCTGGATCTGCGGCGGATGGAATCCGTCGAAGCGCAGCTGCGGCGCCGAGGTGATGTTCTCTCCGCGAGCGCCGACACAGGCAACCGTGCGGAACGACGTCGCGCCGATGGTCTTCGCCAGGAGGTTGGGGTAGGCGGTATCCGACCGTGAGCATCCCTGGAACTGGGTGAGCGTCGTCGGGCTGGCCGCCCGCGAATCACCCAGCGCGACGTAGCTGAGCGACCCACGTTCTTTGGCCGCCGGCGCGGCGAGCGCCGGAGCGGCACCGAGCCCCACAACGACGGACAGGGCCATCACAGCAGTCACGACACGGGTCACGACGGTGCGCGCAGAGGATGATCCGGGAGATCGCATGGATCGAATTCAACCAGTAGGTCCGGCTCCCGGCTCGGTGTCATTCGTTCCGACGACGCGCCGGCCGATACACGAATCGGCCCACCTGCGCATATGCCATGCGCTCGCTCAGCCGCGAACTCAGCCTGCGTGCCCCGTTGAACACGTGGGCGTCTTTGCCGACCACCGCACGGACCCGCCCGGCGAGAGCGGCGTCGATGATCAGGCGTGCAGCCTTCTCCGGGGCCATCGCGAAGTTCCTGGCGAGGGCTTCGGGGGTGCCGAGAGCCTTGGAAGTGTTGCGGACGAGGTCGGTCCAGATGGTCCCGGGGAGGACCGTCGTGACGGTGACCTTCGACTTCTTTCCACGCTGGTCCTGGGCGAGTCCGTAACCGAAGAACGCGACCGCCGCCTTGCTGGCTCCGTAGAACGCGGCGCCGGGGAACGGCGCGAGCCCGGACAAGCTGGACGTGATGAGAATCAGCCCGCCGTCGGGACGCTGTTCGAGATGCGGCAGGAAAGCCCGGGTGAGCCAGACGGTGCCGTAGTAGTTGACGCGCATGAGCAGGTCGATGCGGTCGTCGTCGACCTCGGCGATCGGTTGGGTGTCCTGCGGGATGCCGGCGATGTTGAACAGCCCGTCGACGTGCTCGACGTCAGCGAGTACCGCGTCCGGAAACCGTTGCACCGCTTCGCGATCGCCGATGTCCAGCTTGTGCGCATGGAACCGGGAGTCCCCCACGAGCCGCCCCGTCTCCGCGAGACCGACCTCGTTGATGTCCGCGCCGACCACCGTCGCACCGCGGGAGATCAGTTCCAGTGCGACGCAACGGCCGATACCGTTGCCCGCACCGGTCACCACGAAGACCTTGCCCGTCAGATCCTTGCCGTCGACGTCCACGAATCCTCCTCGACCGAGCCGTTGCGGGAACCCTAGCAAGCGCTTGGTTGCCCTGTCCGGCCGGGAGTTCGCCTGCGGTTGGCTCGGGTCAGCGCCGGGGTGATGTTGCCGTGGTGATGTACTCGTGGGCATGTCCACCCGGGTTCTGGCCGCCGCCCCCCCAGCCGCCGACTCTGTAGCCGCCGATTCCTCGGCCGCGCTGCTCACCCTCGGCATCTCGATCTACTCGATCGCGATCCTCGTATGCCTCGGCGTCGCGATCAACGCGGCACGGTTCCGTCGTCGTCGCCTCGCGATCACGATGGCGTGGGTGGTCGGTGTGCTGACGATCGCGGGCGTGATCATCGCGATCCTCAGCAGCGTGCACGGGGGCTGAGCCCCCCTACTCGACCCGGAATTCGCCCAGCTCGAACCAGTTGTCGCCCTCGATCGTGGTGTTGATGACGTCCGGGGTCCGCTGCAGGTACTTGGGCAGCTCCTGCTGCGCCTGCTTGAAATGCGGTGAGGTCACATGCGCCTCGGCGGCGTCGTCGTCGAATGCCTCGACCAGCACGTAGGTGTGCGGGTCGTCGAGCGAACGCGACCAGTCGAACCACTTGTTGCCCGGCTCGGCGCGCGTCGCCTCGGTGAACTCTCGCGACAGCTCCGGCCATTCGTCCGCATACTCGGGCTTGATGGGCCATTTCACGACGATGAGAATCATGCCTCGACCTTAGTCCCCGAACCTCCGGACGAACTGTCGCAAAATGCGACTGGGACGGCTGTCCCAAAACGTCTCGCCCGACGACCCATCTCGGCTACCGGAATCGCGAGACCTCCGCCGCCTCAAGGCATAGAGTGTGAAATCGACAACAAATGTCCTCACATCAGTGCGACAACGGAGGCGATATGCCGGACATCACCAAGTTCTACATCGACGGCCAGTGGGTCGAACCCGCCGAGCTCAACGTCATCGACGTGATCAACCCGGCCACGGAGAAGGCCGCCGGGCAGGTCGCGATCGGAAGCGCCGCCGATGTCGACGCCGCAGTGGAAGCCGCCCGTCGCGCCTTCGAGACCTGGGGCCAGACCACCGTCGAGGAGCGCCTCGAGGTCATCAACCGGGTCATCGCCGAGTACCAGAACCGCATGGGCGACCTCGCCGCCGCGGTCACCGAGGAGATGGGCTCCCCCGTCGGCCTCACCAACGCCGCGCAGGTCCCGATCGGCCTCGGCCACCTGATGACCGCCGCCGCCCAGCTGCCCGGCTTCTCCTTCAGCGAGGACCGCGGCGGACACCGCATCGTCAAGGAGCCGATCGGCGTATGCGGCTTCATCACGCCATGGAACTGGCCGCTCAACCAGGTCATGTGCAAGGTCGCCCCGGCGCTGGCCACCGGCTGCACAATGGTGCTCAAGCCCTCCGAGGTGGCCCCGTTCTCTGCCGCCATCGTGGCCGAGATCTTCGACGCCGCAGGCGTTCCCGCCGGCGTGTTCAACCTCGTCAACGGTGACGGACCGGGCGTCGGCGCAGCGCTGGCCGCCCACCCCGACATCGACATGATCTCGTTCACCGGCTCCACCCGCGCAGGCATCGAGGTCGCCAAGACCGCGGCACCGTCGGTCAAGCGCGTCGCCCAGGAACTCGGCGGCAAGAGCCCGAACATCATCCTCGACGACGAGGACTTCGCGAAGAACGTCGCCGGCGGCATCGCGGCGATGATGATGAACTCCGGCCAGTCGTGCAACGCCCCGAGCCGCATGCTCGTGCCGTCCTCCCGCCTCGACGAGGTCGCCGAGATCGCGAAGTCGGTCGAGCCGAACATCACCGTCGGCGATCCGACGACCGACGTACAGCTCGGCCCGGTGGTCTCCGAGGCACAGTTCGAGAAGATCCAAGGCCTCATCGAGCGGGCGATCGCCGACGGCGCCACCCCGGTCATCGGCGGCGCCGGACGCCCGGAGGGCCTCGAGACGGGCTACTACGTGAAGCCGACGGTGTTCACCAACGTCACCAACGACATGGAGATCGCCCGTACCGAGGTCTTCGGCCCGGTCCTCGTCGTGATCGCCTACGACTCGATCGACGAGGCGATCAAGATCGGCAACGACACCGAGTACGGCCTCGCCGGTTACGTCTCCGGCAAGGACATCGACGAGGTCCGCCGCATCGGTTCGCGCATCCGCGCGGGTTCGATCGGTCTCAACGGCGCCACGGTCGACCCGGTTGCACCGTTCGGTGGCTACAAGAAGAGCGGCAACGGCCGCGAATGGGGCGACTACGCCTTCGACGAATTCCTCGAGGTCAAGTCGCTGCTCGGCTACGGTGTCTGACGCCACACCCTCTCTCACACAAGCCGGCGGGCACATCCACTGTGGATGTGCCCGCCGGTTTCTGTCTGGGCCTCGTTTGTCTGGGCCTCGTTTATCTGGGCTCAGGCCGGGGTGTCGGCGCGGAAGTCGTCGCGCTCGACGACCCAGGACACCGCCATCCCGGCGACGAGCCCCCAGAACGCCGACCCGATGTTCAGGACAGTCAGGTCCGACACCGAGACCAGGAAAGTCACCAGCGCGCCCATCGTGAACCGGGAGCCGAATGCTCCGCGGAACGCTCCCTGCAACGCACCGAGGAGCGCCAGACCGCCGACCGTGGCGATGAACGCCGCCGGCATGGCCTGCATGAGCGTCACGAACACCGGCGCGAACACGCCGATCGCGATCGCCAGGACCCCGAAGGTCAACGCCGCGATGTAGTGGCGGTCGCGGCGGCCACCGGCAACCAGCAGCGCGTTGGTGGGACCGGTGAGGCACGACGAGATGGCCCCGACCGACGCCGCGAGTGCCGACCACAGCCCGCTCGCCACGGTGATCACGTTGACCGGCGGATGGTGTCCGGCACCGCGCAGCACCGCGACGCCCTGACCGTTCTGCACGACGATCACGGTGATGGCCAGCGGCACCACCAGTTCCATCGCCGCCCGAACGGTGAACTCCGGGACCGTGAAGACCGGCACCGCCACGATCGACGACGCCGGGGCGTCGATGTGGAAGGACCCGGTCGCGCCGACCGCGATCGCACCCACCACGAATGCGCCGATGATCGGCGGCACCCGCCGGCTCACCGTCTGATGGCACTGGAGCGCGAAGAAGGCGATGACGATCGGAACCGCGACCCACGGGTCGGCCCCGACCGCACCCACGATGTCGAGCCCGAACTGCAGGAACACACCGGCGACCATGCCCATCACGATCGGCATCGGTATCGCCGACATCGCCTGTCGCACAAGGCCGGTCAGGCCCACCAGGACGACCAGCAAACCGGTCAGGAGAAACGCACCGACAACCTCGGACCACCTCAGGTGCGCCAACGCCGAACCGACGAGCACCGTGCCGGGGATCGTCCACGCGAAGCCCAGCGGCATCTGGTACACCCAGCTGGCGACCACCGTCAGGATCCCGTTGAGCACGAAGACCCCGAAGATCCACGACGTCAGTTGCGCGGTGGTGAGATCACCCGCCGCACCCGCCGCGAGGATCACCGCCACCGGTCCCGACGCGGCGAAGATCAGTCCGATCAGACCGTTCGCCAGATAGGTGCCACCCGCGTCGCGCAACAGCGACGATGGGCTCGGCCGGGTACCGGTCGGCCGTTCGAAGCCGGTTGCGTACATGCGTCTCCTCGCGTCTGGTCTCTCGGCTGAGGCTAGTGACGCATTCGGCGAGAACAAGGACACATATTCCCGGGATTGATCGCGGGTGTTTATCGCACGACGCCCACGCGTTGCGGGGACCGTGACTACGATCGGCCTTCATGCTGATACCCACCCGCCCCGACTCGACCACCGTTCTCGATGTCGAGGTGACCGGCACCGGCGAGCCGCTACTGCTCATCGCGGGCATGTCCGCGCACCGGGACATGTGGACCGCCGAACTCCTCGACCGACTGACCCCGCACTTCGAGGTCGCCGTCTACGACCATCGCGGCATCGGCGGGAGCAGCCGCGCCGAGGGTTCGTTCACCATCGCCGATCTCGCCGACGATGCGCGGGGCGTCCTCGACGGCCTCGGATGGGACACCGCGCACGTCCTGGGCACGTCGATGGGCGGCATGATCGCCCAGGAGTTGACCCTCAACCATACCGACCGCGTGCGAAGTGTCGTCCTCGGCTGCACCACCGCGGGAGGCCCGGGCGCGATCGGTACCGCCGGCGCGCTACGACTGGTCGAGGCCATCGCCTCCCGCGACGCAGCGCGCGTCGCCCGCACCGCGTTCGAGGTCAACCTGTCCCCCGAGTTCTGTTCCGGTGACGGCGCATTCGAGAAGTTCACGAAGTTCTCGACCCTGCGCAAGGTGCCGTCGGCGGTGGTCGCGGCCCAGGCGACGGCGTGTGCCGGGCACGACACCCGCGATCGGCTGGCCGGGATCAGCGTCCCCACCACCGTCATCCACGGCGACGTCGACGAGGTCATCGGCGTCGCCGAGGGCGAACGGTTGGCCGCCGCGATCCCCGACGCCTCCCTCGAGAAGTGGGCCGGCGTCGGCCACATGTTCTGGTGGGAACGCCCCGAACAGACCGCCGAGGTCGCCATCCGAACAGCGAAGGCGGCGGGCTGAACCGAGCCGGCGTAACGCCGGTCGGGTCGTCGAACGACATTCTTGACATCGGCACCGACGCGATCTTCGGGTGGCCGCGTATGTCAGGAGCTCTATGTCGCACTCATCCCAGGCCCCCAGTTCTGAGACCCCCAGTTCCGGGGCCAACAGCTCGAAGCCCCGCCGCCTCTCGCCGCGCCGGCGGATACTGACCGGCATCTCGGTCGTCGCCATCCTCACCCTCGGACTGTTCGGGGCGAGCACGCTGCTCGACTCGTCGAACACCGCCAGTGCACTGCGCGGACATCCGGAGAAGCTCCGCCCGGGCTGCACCTGGGACAAATCGGGCTACTACGTGCAGAACTGCAAGGTGTGGTCGGAGTCCCAGAAGCGCCACGTGATCGTCCAGATCCGCGCTTCGAGCGGCAGTGACAGCGGTGTCTACCTGCTCGACGGCATGCGGGCCAGCGAGACCCGCTCGGCGTGGACCACCGATGTCCAGGCCGCCCGTGTCTACGACGCGAAGGCCAACACGACGCTGGTCATGCCGGTCGGCGGCGCGTCGTCGTTCTACACCGACTGGGACGGCGGTGCGGGCAGCGACAACACCATCATCAAGCAGGAGACCTTCCTGACCTCCGAGCTCCCCGCATACCTGGAGAAGGAATTCGGCGTCGCCCGCAACAACAACGCGATCGTCGGGCTGTCGATGTCGGGCGGCCCCGCGGTGACGCTCGCCGAGCGGCACCCCGAGCAGTTCAAGGTCGTCCAGGCGATGTCGGGCTACTACCAGACCGACAACCCGATCGGCGCCCTCGGCGTCTTCGCGACGCAGAGCCTGGTGTCGAACTACGTCAGCGGCGTCGTCAACATGTGGGGCAAGCCGGGCGGCACCCGCTGGACCGACAACGACCCGTCGAAGAACGTCAGCAAGCTCGCGGAGAACGGACAGGTGCTGGTCATCTCGTCGGGCAACGGCTTCCTCACCCCGTCCGAGCTGGCGAAGCTCGCCCCGCAGGACCAGATCTCGGCAATTGCGCTGGAGATCCTGTCCGCGGTGTCCACCGTGCTGATGCAGCTGCAGGCCAAGCAGTCCGGCGCATCGGTGATCTCGCTGCCCAACTACGGCGGCCACACCTGGGAGAACTGGGGCCGCGCTCTCGGCGACGGCAAGGGTCACGTCCTCGAAGCGCTGCGCAACAACCCGCCGGTCACCGCGAAGACGACGGTCGTGTCGGCCTCGGGCAGCCCTGATCCCGAGGCACCCGCGAAGGTCACGATGGCCGTGAAGAAGGCCGCCGCGGCCTCCCCCGCACTCGACGCCTCGGTCCTGGCCGCGATGGAGTCAACCGACGCCTCCTCCGCGTCGTCGGAGACCCCGTCGTCGTCGGAATCGGCTGTTCCGTCCGACGCCTCGGAGTCGGCTGCGCCGTCGAGCGATGACGTGTCGGCATCCGTGCCCGCCGCACCCGAGTCGGCAGCGGCCGAATCCGCCGCCGCTGCAGAGGAATCCGTCGCGACCACGACGGACCCCTCCGCACCACAGCTCGCACCGTCTGCTCCGCCGGTCTCGGAGCAGCCCGCATCGTCGACGACCACCACGACACCGGTTAGGTAGGCCCGCTCCGGCAAGAGGTTCAGCAATAGGTGTCGCTGAGCGATACCTATTGCTGAACCTTTGTCGTCAGTCGATACTGACCGCAGCGGTTAGGTTTACGAGGTGAACTCCTCTGATCTCGCCGACCTCGTCGGCGCCGACACCATCGCCGTGGTGGTCGCGTCCGGGCTGATCCTGGTCTGGGGTCTGGCGCTGGGCGTGTGGAAGTACCACGGCATCCGGACATCGCCCGAACACACCGCGCACATCTACGTCGACATCGCTCACCGTGCGGCGCTCATGTATTCGTTCGCGACCCTCGTTCTGGCGGCACTCGTCGAGCTGAGTGCGTTCGGAGCTGCGGTCAACCTGGTGGCCGCCGCGGTGCCGATCGTGTTCTTCGTCGCCGCGATCGCCGCGTACTGCATCCACGGCGCTCTGCGCGACACCACCAACCAGTTCGACAAGCCGATGCCGGGGACGTACCTGTTCATGCTCGCGCTGATCGTGGGTGAGATCGGCGGCGTGCTGGTGCTTCTCGCCGGCGTCGTCGTCCGCCTGACCTGACCGGCGGAAGCTCTACGACGCGGGCGAGTGCCGCTCCAACCAGCTCACGACTTCGTCGAGGACCATGTCCTGCTCGGGTTCGTTGAAGATCTCGTGGAACAGGTCGTCGTAGATGACCAGCGTCTTGTCCTCCGAACCCGCGAGCCGCTCGACGAGTTCGCTGCCCTTCGGGTCGGTGAGGGCGTCGGCGCCGCCATGCATCACGAGCACCGGCAGCTGCAACGACGGAAGACGCTCGGGGAACGACTGCATCGTCGCGATCATCGCCCCGCCCAGCCCGGCCGGGATCTTTCCACGCGACACCAGCGGATCGGCGTCATAGGCCGCGACGACGGCCGGATCGCGGGAGATGCTCGACGAACTCAGTGCGGTGGTCGGCAGTCCCGGTGCGATCCGCCCGAGAATCGGCGCGACCTTGACCGCGAGCGGAGACAGGTCGTTCCCGGGCAGCACCGCGGCACCCGACAGGATGAGACCGTCGAGCCTCTCCTGATGATCGAGTGCGTAGTCGAGCGCGATACAACCGCCCATGCTGTGCCCGATGAGGAACGTCGGGAGAGCGTCGTCGGAGACGTGGGCGATGACGGTGTCGAGGTCGCCGGTGAACTCGCCGAAGCGGCGCAGGCGCATCCGCTTGCCGCCGGACCGTCCGTGACCGATGTGGTCGGGAATCGCCACCAGATAACCCGCGTCGACGAGGCGCTGGGCGACGTGACCGTACCGTCGACCGTGTTCGGCGAGTCCGTGGGCGATCACCACGACGCCGCGCGGATCGCCTTCTGGCCGGTGCACGTCGTAGACAATGGTCTGGCCGTGCGGTCCGCGGAAACTGTGCTCTTCCGGTGTCATTCCCTGCTCTCTCGTTGCCTGCTCGTATGCCCTGCTCGTCCGAACCCGGATCAGTGGAGGCCGAACCGTGCCGCGACCGACCTGCCCGCGGACTCGAGCGCTCCGAGCGGACGAAGCGCGGCCTCCCCGATGCCGACCAGCACCTCGACCCGGGCGACGACCCGTTCGAGACGTGCCACGACATCGGACATCCGGCCGACGGTGGAATCCACGTTGTCGAGTGTTCCCGACATCCGCACGAGCGTCGCATCCAGCTTCTCGATCGTCGCGTCGAGATTGCCCATGGTCGGGCCGAGGCCCTCCAGGGTCTCGCCCATGTCGGCGATGATTCCCTCGAGCTGCTCGACCGTCACGTCGGCGTTGAATGCCGCCTGCGCCAGCTTCTTGATGCGCTGACGCTCGGGCGGCTTCGATGACGAGGTGTCGACCATGGGCTGGATTATCGCCCACCGGTCGTCCGTCGGGAGAGCGAACGCGAGAGGAATAGTCCGACGCCCCCGAGGGTTGAGGCACACAGAGTTGCTCAAATTTGAGCGACTACCGAACGAAGGAGCACCCCATGCCTGCCGTCTCCGCCGACACCTTGACCCTGACGCGCCTGTCCTCACCCGGGGTCGACGCCATCGAACGCCCCGTCCGTTCGGTCACGCGCGGACCGCGCGGATACGAGGGAGAAGGGTTCCCGGTCGTGCGTGCCTTCGCCGGCGTCTCCGCAGCCGACCTCGACCCCTTCATCCACATGGACCAGATGGGCGAGGTCGACTACGAGCCCGGCGAACCGCGGGGCACCTCATGGCATCCGCACCGCGGTTTCGAGACCGTGACCTACATGATCGAGGGGCGGTTCGCCCACCAGGATTCCGCCGGGGGCGGCGGCCTCATCGAAGACGGGGCGACGCAATGGATGACGGCCGGGTCCGGCATCCTGCACATCGAGACACCTCCGGCCGAACTGGTCGAGTCGGGCGGGCTGTTCCACGGCATCCAGTTGTGGGTGAACCTGCCCGCCAAGGACAAGTTCCTCCCGCCCAACTACCAGAATCTCGAGGGCGGTCAGGTGGGTCTGGTGACCTCCCCGGACGCCGGGTCGCTGATCCGGATCATCGCCGGCGAGATCGAAGGCCACCGCGGGCCGGGTTCCACGCACACGCCGATCACCCTGGCCCACGCCACCGTGCAACCGGGTGCGGCGGTGTCGATCCCGTGGAATCCCGAGTTCAACGCGCTGGTCTACGTGTTGTCCGGGCGCGGACGGGTCGGCGCCGAGGGCCGCCCGATCGAACAGGGATCACTCGCAGTCCTCGGCAAGGGCGACCGGATCACCGTGGCCGCCGACGGTTCGCAGGACAGCAACCGTCCCGCGTTGGAGGTCCTGCTGCTCGGAGGTCAGCCGATCCGCGAACGAGTGTTCCAGTACGGCCCGTTCGTCATGAACACCAAGCAGCAACTCATCGAGGCCGTCGAGGACTACCAGGCCGGCCGACTCGGCGTCGTCCCGCCGAACGCCTTGATGCCGCACACCATTCGCTGATCGATGTCCCCCGACTCAACCGGCGACTCCGACGATCTGCAGGCCGCGTGGCGCGTCTTCATCGAGACTGCCGCGCGGCTGCAGACCATGCTCGACGACGACCTGCGTGCCACCGCCGGAATGAGTCTCGCCGACTACAGCGTGTTGCTCATCCTGCACGAGAGCGAGGGCGGCCGACTGCGGATGCGAGACCTGTCGCATCGCATGGTTTTCTCCACGTCGCGTCTGTCCTACCAGGTCGACGCGATGGTCAAACGCGGTTGGCTGCAACGCGAACGCGCCGTCGAGGACCGGCGCGGTAGTTATGCGGTGCTCACCGAGGCGGGGCGTACCGCCTTCCGCGAGGCCGCTCACGACCACGGTCGATGCGTCGACGAGTTGTTCTTCTCCGCATTGCGACCCTCCGATGGACGCGAACTGCGTGCGGTGATGGACAAACTCGCCACCCATCTCGACGCCACCCACCCGGGAGATCAGGAGACCTGATGTCGCTCACCATCATCCGGGCTGACGAGCGTCACCACTGGCGCAACGAGTGGCTCGAGTCCTGGCAGTCCTTCCCGGCGACGGGCAACTTCGACCTTGCGGCCAACGCCCACGGAGTCCTGCTCGTGCACAACGACGATCGGGTCGACGCGGGCGAGGGGCTCGACCGCCATCAGCACCGCGATGCCGAGATCGTCACATGGGTTCTCGAAGGCGCACTGCGCCACCGCGATTCAACGGGCAACGACGGAATCCTGAAACCCGGAGTGGTGCAACGCATGACGGCCGGTCGAGGGATCGCCCACAGCGAGGGCAACGCCACCGGCCGCCTCGACGGCACCGACCTTCGCGTCGTCCAGATGTGGGTCGCACCCGACGAGGCCGACCTCGAACCCGGATACGCCGAGGCCGACGTCTCCGGTGCGCTGGCGACCGGCGAACTCGTGGTGGTCGTCTCCGGACTGTCCCGCCACGCGACGACGACGCCGGTGACGATCAACAACTCCGCCGCCGCCCTGCATGTCGCGCAGATGCCGGCCGGAAAGACGGTGACGCTGCCCGACGCACCCTACGGTCACCTGTACGTCGCACGAGGGGACGTCGAACTCGACGGCACGGCCCTCGGCGAGGGTGATGCCGTACGCACCAGAAACGCCGGCGAGATCTCCGTGCACAGTCCCGGCGGAGCCGAGATCCTGTTCTGGGAGATGCACGCCGGCGTCGCCTGAGCCTTCCTGCCGGGTCAACCGCCGAGCTGCGGTGCCACCTTCGACGCCACCAGGTCGAGGTGGTCGAGGTCGTCGAGATCCAGTGTCTGGAGATACATCCGGGTGATACCGAGTTCGCGGTAGCTCTCGATCTTGGCCGCGACCTCGTCCGGCGTGCCCGCGGCGCCGTTCTCACGCAGTTCGTCCGGTTCCCGGCCGATCGCCTCGGCGCGACGCCGGAACTCGGCTTCGGTACTGCCGCAACACAAGACGAGAGCTCCCGAGTACGTCATCGTCTCGGGACGACGCCCTGCCGTGGCACAGGCCGCGCGCACGTTGCCGATCAACTCGCGAGCGACGTCGACGGGCTGGAACACCACGTTGAACTCATCGGCGAACCGCGCCGCCAACGCCGGCGTGCGCTTCTTTCCGCTGCCACCGACGATGATCGGCGGACGCGGGTTCTGCACCGGCTTCGGGAGTGCCGGGGAGTTGCTGATCTGGAAATGCTCACCGCGGTAATCGAACTGACTGCCCTCAGGCGTGCCCCACAGGCCGGTGATGATCTCGAAGCTCTCCTCGAGACGATCGAACCGTTCCTTGATCGACGGGAACGGGATCCCGTAGGCCTTGTGCTCGGGCTCGTACCAGCCGGCCCCGAGCCCCAGTTCGATTCGGCCGCCACTCATCTGGTCGACGTTGGCGACCGCGATCGCGAACGGGCCCGGGAGACGGAAGGTGGCCGACGAGACCAGCGTGCCCAGGCGGATGCGCGAGGTCTCACGCGCGAGACCCGCCAGCGTGATCCACGCGTCGGACGGGCCCGGCAACCCGTCGCCACCCATGCCGCTGTAGTGGTCGGAACGGAAGAAGGCGTCGTAGCCGAGATCCTCGGTCGCCTTCGCCACGGCGAGCAGCTGATCGTAGGTCGCACCTTGCTGGGGTTCGGTGAAAGTTCGCAATTGCACAGTTTCAACTTACGCGCAATGGGCATCCACCTCGTGCGGGACGATTTCCCCGGCCGCCCATCCGGCCCCGCGGCGAATCCGAATCGCATATGCACGACACCCCAACCCGGTACTCGCCGAGTACTCGACAAAGGAGTCCGAAAATGAAGACAGTTGCGCGTACAGCCCTCGGTTTTGTCGTCGCGGCGGCAGGTGCCACCGCGGTATCGCTCGCCGCCGCCCCGTCGGCCGGTGCAGCACCGTCGGTGTGTCCGGCCCTGCCCGGTCAGAGCTCATCCACGACCTCCTGCAGCGCCGAGTCGGGCCCCAACGGTCTCGCGCTCGCCATCACCGACAACGGCGGCAAGGCCACCTCGACTGCGGACAACTTCGCCGGACCCGCGGCCATCGCACTCGGCCCCGGTGCGACCGTGACCATGACCGGTGTGCGCGGCGGCCTGGCCATCGGCATCGCCGGGCCGGGCGCCGAGGTCGTCGTCGACGGCAAGAACGCCCCGACCTGCAAGGGCGGCCCCGCGTTTGCCGGCGATTTCCAGACCTTCAAGGGCTGCAGGTCCTGATCCTTCGCACCCACGGGTGCGAATGAGGCGACCGGCCTGGAGCCCTAGGGTCGGCCCGCTTCCACGATCTTCGCTGCCAGCAGCTTCGGATTGGTGAACATCACCTCATGCGAACCCGGCAGCTGCACGAGCCGGTACATACCCAGCCGCGACGACATCCGCGGGTGCCAGCCCCACTCACCCGGCGGCAGCGCGATGTCCTCCGTCGCGTTGATGTAACTCTTCGGGATCTCACTCTGGTAGAACCGCGTGAGGTCGAGTTTGTCGGCCATCGGCTGCAGCGGTTCCGGCGACAACAGCTCGTAGGTCCGCGTCGCGGTCTCCAGATCGGCGTCCTGGATGAAGGCCTCCCGCCACACCGGGAACGGCAACATGACGGTGTTGTCATCGGTGGCGGCCGCCAGGCTCGTGAACAGTTCCCGGTAGTGAGGCGGAGCCTCGTCCATCAGGCTGTTGCCCGGCTGCGGCACAAAGGCATTCCAGAAGATCAACCGCTGAATCCGCTCGGGGATCTCCTCGGCGAGACGGGCGATCACGGTACCGCCGTAACTGTGACCGAGGAGCACGAAGTCCGCCAGATCGTTGGCCTCCACATAATCGACGATCGATTTCACACAGTCATCGTGGGTCACGTTCTTGTCGACCCCCTTCCCGTGACCCGCAACGGTGGGACCGTATGCGGTGTGGCCGAGAGCCTCGAGTTCGGTGATCACCGGCTCCCATAGCGGACCGTCGTGCCAGGAACCGTGAATCAGGACAAACGTAGTCATACGGACAACGTATGGACGGCATATAGTGACGCTCTACCCACAAAACGCAGGAGATGTCCGGAAAGCGAGCAGAACTGGCGATGCGCACGCCGCCGCCACCGGTCCTGGTGGACACCGCAGATCCGGATGAGGCTGCCGAACTCCTCGCCAGCAGCTACTGCCCGCACCGTGTTCACGTCGAAGGCACCTCACGGGAGTTTCGAGCCGTCCAAACCGAGGTCACGGTATCCGACGTCGCTATCCACACTCTCCGTTACGGCACGGACGTACGCATCGATCCGGACCCGCTGGGGGCCTGGGTGCTCGTGTCCACGCCGATGCGGGGCCGGCTCACGATCCGATCGGGCGCCGAGTCGCGCACCCTCACGCCGGGCGAATCCGTCGCCATCGACTCCTATCGCCCGTTCGAACTCACCTGGCGGCACAGCTGCCAACTCCGAACTCTCCGACTACCTCTCGCCTCCGTCGTCGAGGCCGCCCAGCTCATGGGCGCCGAAACCTCTCGCCCGGTGCGGTTCGGACTGGGCGACCCCGCGACACCGGCCTCGGCGCGCAGCTGGCAGTCCGTCGTCGCACTCGCTGAGCGGGATGCCCGGATGGCCGGCGAACTGAGCCGCTCACCACTTCTGAGCGGACAGATGTCGCGAATGATCGCGACCACACTCGTGGCAACCCATCCGCTACTGGCCACCTCCGGCGACGACCGGCCCGCTGTGCCGCGCCAGATCCGCAAGGCCGTCGAACTCATCGAACGCTCACCGGAGGAGGACCTCACCGCCACACGGCTCGCCGTCGCCGCCGGGGTCGGTGTCCGCGCACTGCAGGAGGGATTCCGGCAGCATCTGCAGATGAGCCCGACGGAGTATCTCCGACAGACGCGTCTCGAACGCGCGCACCATCGGCTTCTCCGGGAGAACCCGTCCACCGTCACCGTCGCGGAGATCGCCCACTCGTGGGGTTTCGGCAACCTTGGCCGCTTCTCCCAGATGTACCGCCTTCGCTACGGAAGACTGCCGTCACAGACCCTTCGCGACTGACGCCGAAGTCGTTCAGGAGAACAGGCCTCGCAGGTAGGCGGCCTGCCCGATGTGCTGCGCGTCGTCGTCGACGACGCTGACCAGCCGGACACCGAGCGTCACCGGCGGGTCCCAGTTGGTGTCGACAACCCGGTCCAGATCCGAATCCGCCAGCGACGCAATGTAGTCCACGCTGACGGCGTGTGTGGCGTCGTAGTAGTCGCGGAGCAAGCCGGCATCGTCGACGACGACGCGCGCCGCCTCCTCGGCCGAATGGCCGTAACCGATGTCGGCAGGCGAGAAGGGCAGGGCGAACCGGTCGACCCATCCGCCGGTCACCCACACCTCGTCGGTGCCGGCGACATCGGCGATGTGGGAGTCCTGGACACGCGCGAGATGCCACACCAGCCAGGCGATGGTGTTGGCGCCCGGCGCCGGCGCCCGATTCAGGACCTCCGAATCCGCGTCGTCGAGCACCGCGTGAACATTCTCGGAGATGCGTCCGAGACCGTCGATTAGCACATCTGTGGCGCGCATGCGGCAATTTTAGTTCGCCGTGCGCGCAAAGATGGCGGGTCTGCAGATCCGTCAGCATCATTCCTCCGGTGTCCGAACAGAACCAGCCTGCCGTGACCCCCGACAACGGCACGCGCTCCACCCGCAAGATCCGCTTCAACGCCTTCGACATGAATTGCGTTGCGCACCAGTCCCCGGGCCTGTGGCGCCATCCGAGCGACCGGTCGTGGAACTACAACACCATCGACTACTGGGTCGATCTCGCCCGTCTGCTGGAGACCGGCGGCTTCGACGGCCTGTTCATCGCCGACGTCCTCGGGACCTACGACGTCCTGTCCGGCACCGATGAAGCCGCGATCCGCCAGGGCGCCCAGATCCCCGTCAACGACCCACTCCTGCTGGTCTCGGCGATGGCGCACGCGACCGAGAACCTCGGATTCGGCGTCACCACCGCAACCGGTTTCGAGCATCCCTACCCGTTCGCGCGCCGCATGTCGACGCTCGATCACCTGACCCGGGGCCGTGTCGGCTGGAACGTCGTGACCGGTTACCTGCCGTCGGGTGCACGCAACATGGGCGACGACGACCAGCTCGCGCACGACGACCGCTACGACCACGCCGACGAGTACCTGACCGTGCTCTACAAGCTCTGGGAGGGTTCGTGGGAGCGTGACGCGGTGCGTCGCGACCGCGAGGCGGGCATCTTCGCCGACCCCGCCAAGGTCCACCACATCGGTCACGAGGGCAAGCACTTCAAGGTCCCGGGCATCCATCTGTCCGAACCGTCGCCGCAGGGCTCGCCGGTCATCTACCAGGCCGGTGCCTCTCCCCGCGGGCGCCGCTTCGCGGCAGAGAACGCCGAGGCGATCTTCGTCGGTGCGCCGACCAAGGCGATCCTGCGCAACGTGGTCAGCCAGATCCGCGAGGAACTCGTCCTGGCAGGCCGCGATCCGTACGACGCCAAGATCTACACGCTGCTCACCATCATCACCGACTCGACGCCCGAGGCGGCGCGCGCGAAAGCCGCCGAATACCAGTCCTATGCCAGCGAAGAGGGTGCGCTGGTCCTCATGTCCGGATGGATGGGCATCGACCTCGCGAGCTACGACATCGACGAGCCGATCGGCAACGTGGAGAGCAACGCCATCCAGTCGGCGGTTGCGGCGTTCCAGCAGGCCTCCGACAGCGGCGAGGAATGGCGCGTCCGCGAGATCGCGGCCTGGGGCGGCATCGGCGGTATGGGCCCCGTCCTGATCGGCTCGGGCGACGAGGTCGCCGAGCAGCTGCAGGACTGGGTCGCCGAGACCGACGTCGACGGCTTCAACGTCGCCTACGCCGTCACCCCGGGTTCCTTCGAGGACATCGTCACCCACGTGATCCCCGCCCTCGAGCGCCGCGGCGTCTACGACCGTGAGTACGTCCCGGGCACCCTGCGCCACAAGCTCTTCGGCCGTGGCGACCACCTGCCCGAGAACCACCGCGGTTCGACCTACCGGGTCGGCGGCGTGAACTCCACGATCGACGACTCGATCCGTGAGCGCAACCGCCTCGCCGCCGCCGGGACGAAGTGATCGGGACCGCACGATGATCGAAGTCGTTGGACTCACCAAGGTTTTCGGGGTCGGTTCGCCGAACCCGACCACTGTTCTCGACGAAGTGGAGTTCACCGTCGACTCCGGCGAGATCTTCGCCGTCGTCGGCCCGTCCGGCGCAGGCAAGAGCACGCTCGCACGCTGCCTCAACCTCTTGGAACGCCCTACGTCGGGCAAGGTCGTCGTCAACGGTGAGGACCTCACCGCCCTCGGCACCTCCGGACTGCGCGACGCCCGGCGCCGGATCGGCACGGTCTTCCAGTCGGCGAGCCTCCTCTCGCGGCGGACCGCGGCCCAGAACGTCGCCCTGCCGCTGGAATACCTGGGCGCGACGAAGGCGTCCACCCGGTCACGGGTCGCCGACCTGCTCGACCTGGTGGGCCTGGCCGACAAGGCCGACCTGTACCCCCACCAGCTCTCGGGCGGGCAGCGTCAACGTGTGGGCATCGCACGTGCACTGGCGCTGAAGCCGTCGGTGCTGCTGTCGGACGAGGCCACCTCCGGACTCGACCCGGCCGCCACCGACACCTTCCTCCGGCTGCTGGCCGAGGTCCGGGACGAGTTGGGCCTCGCGGTCGTCTTCATCACGCACGAGATGGACACCATCGTGCGTGTCGCCGACACCGTCGGTCGACTCGACCACGGTCGGATCGTCGAGCACGGACGTCTCGAAGAGCTCGTGTTGGACCCCGATTCCGTTCTCGGACGGGCTCTCCGGCCCCGGGGCCCCAGCGCGTCCGCGACCGACGACCAGACCGCGGTCAACGTCGTCTACAACTCGACGACCGTGCCGGCCGACTGGCTCACCCGCCTCGGCGGAAGCCTGGGCATCGCGATCTCGGTCCTCGGAGCCAATGTCCAGACCATCGACGGCACCGCCTTCGGCGATCTCACCGTCTCCGTCCCGGCCGGCCATGCGTCGGCATTCGTCGGTGCGGCAAGCGAACTCGGACTCGCCGCGCGCGTCGGGGAAGCACCTGCACCGGATACCGATCCCGTCGGCGGTCTCGAGGACCGGGCCGCCAGCGACGCGCTCGAGAAGAAGAAGGCGGAGGTGGCAGCATGAGCACGATCAACCTGGCGGCCATCACCGTGCCGCTCGGCGAGATCCCCGATCTGCTGTGGCCGGCGTTCATCGACACGGTCCTCATGGTCAGCATCGTGATGGTCGTCGTCCTCGTCGTCGGCGTCCCGCTCGGCGCGCTGGTCCACAACCTCGCCCCCGGCGGGCTTTTCGAGAACCGTGCGCTGCACACGCCGCTGTCGTGGGTCATCAGCATCGGCCGCTCGTTGCCGTTCCTGGTGCTGATGACGGCGATCATCCCGTTCACCCGCCTCGTCACCGGCACCAACATCGGAATCGCCGCGGCGGTCGTCCCGATGTCGATCGCCGGTATCGCCTTCTTCACCCGCATCGTGGAGAACTCGCTGCGGTCGGTGCCGGCGTCGACGATCGACGTCGCCCGCGCCTCTGGCGGATCGAACGCCCAGATCATCTGGAAGGCACAGGTTCCCGAGGCACTGCCGAGCATCGTGGGCGGCCTGACCATCAACACCATCGCGATGATCGAGTACTCGACCATCGCCGGCACGATCGGCGCCGGCGGCCTCGGTTACGTGGCGGTCACCTACGGCTACCAGCGATTCGACCAGGGCGTCATGGTCGCCACGATCATCGTCCTCGTGATCACCGTGGCGCTCATCCAGCTGGCCGGCGACGCGCTCGCGCGCAGCCTCAACCCGGTGACCTCCAAGCGCGTCAACCACTGACCCCGGGCCTCCCGGTCGTCGCACACACTCGCCTTACATCACCTCCACCACACACTTGAAAGGTCCAGCCATGTCTCAAGACACCGGTTCCGCCACCGGCGTGTCGGGCACCTCGTCCGAAACACCGCCTCCTGCAGGCAATTCCGACATCGAGATCTCCAAGCGGCGACGCTGGCCGTTGATCGCCGGCGCCCTGGTCGTCGTCGCCGTGCTCGCCGGTGTGCTGGGCTGGCGCTTCCTCGGCTCGGATGAGGCCTCCCCCAACGAGACCCCGGGCGCGACGTTGACCGTGGTCACCGCCGAGGGCAACGCCGCCGAGCAGGCCCTCGTCGAGTTCATCGCCGAAGAGGTCGCGCCGAAGTACGACATCAAGGTCGCGTTCAAGGGCCTCGCCGACTCGACGACCCTGAATCGCGCGGTCAGCGACGGCGAGGTCGCGGGCACCATCTACCAGCACAAGCTGTGGCTGTCACAGGTCCTCGAGGCCAACCCCGACTTCAAGGAAGTCGCCGCCACGCCCGTCTTCCGTTGGGGTTTCGGCATCTGGTCGGACAAGTACAAGACCCCCCAGGACCTCCCGCAGAACGCGAAGGTCTCGCTCTACTCCGATCCCGCGAACGAGGCCCAGGGCCTCTGGCTGCTGGAGCGCGCCGGCCTGATCACCCTCAAGCCCGGCATCGACAAGTGGAAGGCGACCCAGAAGGACATCGCCACCAACCCGCGCAACCTGCAGTTCGTGCTGCTCGACTTCGCCGCGCAGTCCCGATCGCTGGCCGATCTCGACGCCACCGTCGGCTACACCGAGTACTACCTGGCCGCGAACATCCCGATCGAGAAGCAGATCTACGCTCCCCCGGCACCCGACGAGTTCGCCGGACAGCTGACCATCGGGACCGAGTGGGAGAACACCGACAACATCAAGAACCTCGTCGCCGCGTTCAAAGATCCCGCCGTGCAGGAGTTCCTGGCCACCGATCCGCAGGTGAAGAACATCCTCCTGCCGCTGTAGGTCACGATCTGTGACGCGTTTCCACGCACCACCGCCGGACGCCCGGGTCGCATACCGCGATCCGGGCGCTTCCGCATAGGCTCACCGGCGTGGAGCGCAAACATCACGGTCACCCGCACTCGCTGACCGACATCTCCCACACACTGTCCCCGTTCGCCCGGTGGCTGGTCATCGGGACACTGGCGGTCACCGCGGTGGCCGTGGCCATCGGCATGGTCGTCCTGTGGCCGTCGGATGCCGAGCATCCGGTGCCCACCCAGTTCCGGTCGGCCGACGGCGGGTCGATCCAGACGGTGAACGGCGAGGTCGTCGACCAGTTCCGCGCCAATTGCCTGAACCCGGCGGCGGGCGCGGTCCTCGAGACCGCCGACATCCCCGTCAACCCGGTCGCCGACGGCCCCTGCATCCTCAACGCGGTGCGCTTCGACTCCGGCGAGGTCGAGGGGCGGTACACGGTGCTGGAGATCCCGACCAAGGGCGCACAGTCCGGCGCCGAACCAGGCCCCGCGGGCGCGCCCGTACCGGGATCGCTCGACCAACCCCAGGCCGGTCAGCCCACGCTGCACGTCGGCGACGCGATCCGCCTGTCCACTGTCCCCGGCCCGGAGGGCGACCGGTACACGTTCTTCGACTTCCAGCGCGGCACCGCCACGATCATCTGGGCGATCCTGTTCATCGCGGCCATCGTGCTGGTCGCGGCATGGCGCGGCTTCCGGTCGATCATCGGCCTCGCGTTCGCCTTCATCGTCCTCGGCGTGTTCACCCTGCCGGCCATCCTCGACGGTTCGTCTCCGGTCGCCGTCGCGGTGGTGTCCTCGGCGGTGATCCTGTTTGTCGTCCTCTACCTCGCGCACGGCGTCAGCCTCCGCACGAGTTCGGCCCTTCTGGGCACCCTGACCTCACTGCTGATGGCCGGTCTGCTGAGCTGGCTCGCGATCAAGACGATGAACCTGACCGGCCTGTCCGGCGACCAGACCACCAACCTGCAGGTCTATCAGGGCAACATCTCGGTCAGCGGCCTCCTGCTCGCCGGATTCATCATCGGCACGCTCGGCGTCCTCAACGACGTGACCATCACGCAGGCGTCGGCGGCCTTCGAGTTGGCCGCCGCCGGTGAACCCACCCGGCTCGCGACCTTCAAGGCTGCGATGCGCGTCGGCCGCGACCACATCGCGAGCACCGTCTACACGCTGGTCTTCGCCTACGCCGGCAGCGCCCTGCCGCTGATGCTGCTGTTCTCGGTGGCTCAGCAACCGCTCGGTGGCCTGCTCACCACCGACGTGGTGGCCGTCGAACTGGCCCGATCCTTCGTCGGCGGCATTGCGATCGCCCTGTCGGTTCCGCTGACCACCGCGATCGCCGCAGCCCTCTGCCGCCCCGCCGGCACACCCGCGTCCGCGCCCGCGCACGCGGCGAGCTGAGTCCGACCGCTCAGCAGCGACCCTTGGGCAGCTCGGCCAGATTCTTGCCGAGCCAGTTGCCGAGTCGGGTGAGCATCTTGGTGCCGTCGGTGAACGATCCGCTCCGCGGGATCGCCGCCATCGACACCGCGACCTGACCGTCGACCGTGCTGATGATGCCGAGCTGACGCACCAGGTGGCCGCCGGATTTCGACGTGGCCGGTCCCCAGCCGCCCTTGACGGCGGTCACCGCTCCCTTGTTCCGGCCGACCTCGGCGATCCCCCACTGCTGATTCGGGGCGACATCACTCATCAACCGGATGATGTTCTCGCTACCGGGAAGACACGGCAGGTGCGCACCGAACAACGCCTGATCACGCAGCGCCCACGAGGTGTAACCCGGGAACGACGCCGGGGTGTCGACCTCCGATGAGACGTGCGTCCGGGTGTCGTGCCCCTCGCGGAGCACCGCGGTCACGGCGTCGACAGAGGCATGACCACCGCCGAGCACACCCCACAGCTCACCCGCGGCGTCGTTGTCGGAGAAGGTGATCGCCTTGCTCTCCATCACCGCGACGGCCGGCCCGCGCTTGCGTTGGGCCGCCAGCGAGACCGGCACCTTCATCGTCGACCACGCCCGCCCCGCCTTGAGCGATCCCAGCGAGATGACCTGGTCGCCGCCGATCGGTGCGATCGCAACGCCGAGCTGTCCGGGGAGCGACTTCTTCATCGACTTCTGGAGTGCGGCGTAGCTCTTGGCCAGCTTCTTCTCGACGGGCTCCGGCGGGGTGAACCAGGATGCGAACGGTTCGGGCAGCGGCGGTAGCGCTGGGAGCGGCACCGCGTTGGCGCTCCCGGTTCCGACGACGACGGACATCATCAAGGCTCCGATGACCAACGCGCACCGAGTCACAACTTTCACAATATTCTCCTGAGTCACTTTAGAAACAGAAGACTACTGCGCCCGTTGGACGGGTGACCAGCTCGTATACCCAATCGGGACCTTGTTGCGACCGGGAGCCGTCGTCAGGCGTCGCAGCGGCCGCGCGGCAACCGGGTCATGTTGGCGTCGAGCCAGCCGGCCACCGCATTCAGTGCCGCGATCCCCGCCGTCATCGATCCGCCGACCGAGCTCATCGCCACCGCTGTCCGCTGACCGTCGCGGTAGGTGAACAGGCCGATCTGCCGCACGAGGTATCCGTCCGACATCCCCGGGCCCCAGCCGCCCTTCACGGCGGTGGCCCGAGGCGCCTGCATGACCTCGACACCCCACTGCTGGTTTCCGGCGACCTCCCCCATGAGGGTGACCACCGACCGCGCACCGTCGAGGCATGGGAGGTGTGCGGTGAAGGTCGCGGCGTCGGGCAGCGCCCAGATCGTCTGCCCGAAGACTGTGTATCCCGGTCGGCGTGGCGTCGCTGGGACGACGGTGGTGGTGTCACCACCGTCCCGCAGAACAGCCGTGACCGAGTCGGCTGCCGCCTGGCCGCCGCCCAGCGAGGACCACAGCGCCTCCGCGGAGCCGTTGTCGGAGTTGATGATCGCCGCGGAGGCGGCGGGGATCGGCCCGTTCTGACGTTCGGCGGCGACCGCGAGCGGCACCTTGATCGTCGACCACGCGACCCGAGGAGTGGTGTCCCCCAGGGTCAGCGCGGGGACCGCATCGCCACCTACCGGCGCGACCGCGATGCCGACGGTCAGCCCGGTCGACGACGCGACCTTCCGGAAGCTCGCGGCCAGTGCGCCGTACGGGGCAGAACCCGACGGCGCCCCGGGAGCCCCGACGGAGGTCGACGGTGTCTGCGGCACCGACGGTGTGGAGGTCACGGTCACGGTGACCGGGCTGATCGGAGCCGGATCGGCGGGGGTCGTGCACCCGGCGGCGACGGCCACGACACAACCGAGGGCCATTGCCACGGACTTCATCCGCTGTGGAGTCGTCATCAGTAGATGTGCACCACCGCGTCGTTCCCGCCGCGGCATGCCACGATCGCGCCCTCGGGGACACAGCTCATCGCATACGACTGGCCGGTGACCGGACTCGCCGCGGTCACCACCCGCGGGGACCGGTCCTGTCCCGCGCGGAAGTACGCGTCGCGGACCGCGAAGGCGAACGGACAGCTGGTCACCGACGTCCCCACTCCGACCGTCCCGTCGCACGGCGCGGACCCCGGCGGCGGCGACGCCGGTGCGCGGGGCCCCTGGGGTGCGTTCTCGACGGTCGGCGGGGCGACCGTCTCGGTGACGGTCGGGGTGGTCGGCTCGGCGGCCTGCTCCGAACTGCCGCCACCCGAGTCGGCGAGCAGGATGCCGACGACGACGGCGATGCCCACCAGGACGATCGCGATCAGACCGAGAAGGATCGGTATCGCGGCCGAGCGCCGCTGCCCGGGTTGCGGATAGGGCGGATAACCGGGCGGCGGTCCGTAGGCGGCCGGATACTGCTGGGGCCCTGAATACTGCTGGGGCCCTGAGTAGTACGGCGGAGCCGCGATCTGCTGCGACTCACCGAAGGTCTGCGGACCGGACATCTGCCGGGTTCCGGGGGCGTTCTCGGGACCGGTCGTCTGGCGGATCTGAGTCGGTTCGTGGGCCGAGTCGACGGGTGCGATGACGGTGTGGGGCGCCTTGATGATGCTGGTCGCCGGGTCGGCGGGCGCCTTCTCGAGCGAGACACCGGTCAGTGCTGCACGGGCGGCCGCGGCCAGTTCCCGCGCCGACCGGTAGCGCTCGGACGGGTCGGCGGCGAGGCCCTTGCGGATGACCGCGTCCATCGCCGGAGGGACCTCGGCGTTGACCGAACTGGGTGCGGGCGGAGGCGACAGCACCGCCGCCTTGATCGCGGCACTCACGGTCTTCGCCGGATGGGGCACCTGGCCGGTGAGGCATTCGAACAGCACACAGGTGAGGCCGTAGATGTCGGTCCCGGGTCCCGGCGATGCCGCGTCGAACAGCTCCGGCGCCATGTACGCGATCGAGCCGACAGCGGTACCGGTCTGCGTGAGATGGGTGTCGTCGGCGCCGTAGGCGATTCCGAAGTCGACGAGATAGGCGAAGTCGTTGGCGTCTACGAGGATGTTCTCCGGCTTGATGTCCCGGTGTGTCAGTCCGTCGGCGTGCGCGGCGTCGAGCGCGGCCGCCACCTGCTCGACGACCGAGACCGCACGCGCCGGTTCCAGTCTCGTCTCGCGGGCGAGCAACGCCCGGAGGTCTTCGCCGTTGACCAGACGCATGTCGATGAAGAGCACGCCGTCGATCTCGCCCCAGTCGTGGATGGGGATGACGTGCGGTTCGCCGAGACGCGCGGCGGCATGCGACTCCCGGCGGAACCGCTCCTGGTACATGGCGTCGTCGGCGAGACCAGGGTTGAGCAGCTTCACCGCGACGGTGCGTTCCTTGGTGGTGTCGTAGGCGCGATAGACCTCACCCATGCCGCCTCGGCCGAGCAACGCGTCCAGACGATATGGCCCGAACTGCGTGCCGACCCGGCTTCCTGTCATGACGAGCAGCATAAGCTGCCCGACTGACACTTCTCTGTCGCCTGGTCGATCGCATCTGTCGCCCGGATGATCACGTTCGCAGGCCATCGGAGCCGGTGACTACCCTGAGCACCATGCCCTCGCTGACCAAAGGCCAGAACGGCCCGCTGTCGACCTCCCAGATCGTCGTCACCGTCGACCTCGCGACCGCCGCGGACGTGTCGGCTCTGCTGGTGACCGACCGCGGCGTCGTGCGCAGTGACAACGACTTCGTGTTCTACAACCAGCCCAATGGCCCCGGTGTCTCGCTGCAGCCGTCGCCCAACGGCCCAGCGCGCCTGCACATCTCGACCAACCAGATCCCGGCGGACATCGACTCCGTCCGGGCCGTCATCACGCTCGACGACCCGAGCTCGACCTTCGGCCGGTTCACGCCGCCAGTCGCGCGCGTCACCGATGCCGGGGGCCGCGAACTCTACGACTACACCGTCACCGGCCTCACCTCCGAATCGGTCGTCATCGCCCTCGAGATCTACCGCCGCAATCTGGACTGGAAGGTGCGCGCCGTCGGGCAGGGTTATGCCGGCGGCTTCGCCGACCTCGTCCGCGATCACGGTGTCAGCGTCGACGACGAGCCCACTCCCGCGCCTGTCCAGGCCGCGCCGACCTACGCACCGCCGGTCACTCCCCCGCCGGCCCCGCCCGCTCCGACTCCCCCGCCGGCCCCCACACCGCCGCCGGCTCCGCCCCGGGCACCGGAGATCAGCCTGAGCAAGGATCGTCCGGTCAACCTGACGAAGGGTCAGAAGGTCACGCTCCGCAAGGAGGGCGGGGTCCGCCTCACCAACATCCGCATGGGTCTCGGCTGGGACCCGGTGACCCGCCGGTTCGGACGGTCGAGCGCCATCGACCTCGACGCGTCGGTGTTGATGTTCTCCGGGGGCCGGTGCGTCGAGACGGTCTACTACGGCCATCTCACGAGCGACGACCGGTCGATCATGCACTCCGGCGACAACCTCACCGGCGAGGGCGAGGGCGACGACGAGGTCATCAACGTTGCGCTGCAGTCGGTTCCGCCGCACATCGACGCCCTGATGTTCATCGTGACGTCGTACCGCGGGCAGACCTTTGAAGAGATAGACAACGCCTTCTGCCGGCTCGTCGACAACACGACCTCGGCCGAGCTGGCGCGCTACACCCTCAAGGGCGGCATGCCGTTCACTGCGGTCGCGATGGCCGTCATCAGCCGCGAGGGCGGCGAGTGGAGGCTGCGCGCGATCGGCGACGGCTTCAACGCCAAGACCCCGAAGAAGGCACTGCCCCACGTGGGCAGGTACCTGTAGGACGCACATCGCGTTGCGTTCGTCCCCGGGAGCCGGGAGCGAGCGCAACGCGATTGCCGTACAGGCGGATTCAGATCACGCCGTGCAGTGGCGGGTCCTCTCCGCGGAGAAGCCAGCGACCGATGTGCTGGTACTTCCAACGGACGGGGTCGTGCAGGGTGTGGGTCCGGGCATCGCGCCAGTAGCGGTCGAGCCTGGTTCCGGCTGCGGCGCTGCGGGTTCCGCTCACCTCGAACAGCGCCGACGCCACCGGCGTCGCGACCCGGTCGGCCACGGCCTTGGCCCGCGCCACCGCGATCGACGCCTCGGCGACGAGCTCCCGAGGCGAACCGGCCGAACCGGCCACCGCCTCGTCGACCTTGCGACCGGCCGCGGCGAGCATCGCCTCAGCGGTGGCGACGTCGACCTCGAGTTCGCCGAAACGCTGGACCACCAGCGGATCGTCGACGGCACGGTCGACGCCCGCCTCGAACCACGGACGGGCCTTGGTGCGCACGAACTCGACGGCCTCGGTCAGCGCGCCGCGGGCGATACCGACGTCGATCGCGACGTGCAGCAGCTGTGCGTACGCGCCATAGGCGGTGGGTGCCGACGTCGCCGACGCGCGGGCCACGAGGTCGGCCGCGGTCACCTCGACACCGGAGAACCGGACGGTTCCCGAGCCGGTGGTCCGCTGCCCCACGGCATCCCAGTCGTCGACGATCTCGACGCCCGCCGAGTCCGCCGGGATGAACGCCACATACTCGCCCGGTGCGAGGTCACCGGCAGGCGCATCGAGCTTCGCCAGGACGGCGAGCGTGTGCGCGAACAGCGAGCCCGTGCAGTAGAACTTCTCACCGTCGAGGACGAAACGACCGGTGCCACCGTCGACCGGGGTCAGCCGGGTCGAGATGTCGGCGATGGTCTTGCCGCCGCGCTCCGACTGGGCGTTGGCCACCCGACCACCGGCCAGGACATCGGTGAAGATGCGCTCCTGCAACGCTTCTCCCGCGGAGAGACGCACCAGGTTGAGGTAGACGAAGTGACTGTGCGGGATCTGCGCGATGCTCGGATCGGCGGCGGCAAGGATCGAGACGACCTCGGCCAGCACGCTCGGCGCGACGTCGAGTCCACCGAACCGTGCGGGCACCGTGAGAGCGAGAAGACCCGACTCCGACAGGCGATCGATCTCGGCGTACGGCAACCGGCGGTCGCGGTCGCGCTCTGCGGCGTCGGCCGCGAACGTCGCAGCCAATTCCCTTGCCACGGTGAGGGCTTCGGCGGTCGACCCGACCCGGCCCGCCGAATCGGGTCGGGCCTGACTGACAGCGGTCACAGCACTGCTGCGGGTGTCTGCGATGCCTCGAGTTCGCGCACGAGCGGGAGCACCTTCTCGCCGAAGTACTCGATCTCCTCCTGGAAGTGCAGGAAGCCACCGAGGATGAGGTCGACGCCGAGGCGCTTGTAGGCCACGATGCGCTCGGCGATCTGCTCCGGCGTGCCGATCAGCTGCGTCTTGAAGCCGTCGTTGTACTGGACGAGATCCTCGAACTTCGAGTCCGCCCACATGCCCTTCTTGTCCCCGGTCGAGTTGCCGGCCTGCTGCACGGCATCTCGGAAGCCCTCGACCGCGGGACGATTCGCCTTCTCGACGATCTCGCGCAGGGTGTCGCGGGCTTCCTTCTCGGTGTCGCGGGCGATGATGAAGCCGTTCAGGCCGAACTTCACCGAACGGTTGTGCGCCTGGGCGACGGCACGCAGGTCGTCGATCTGCTCGGTGACGCCGTCGAAGTCCTTGCCGTTGGAGAAGTACCAGTCGGCGAAGCGGCCGCCGTTGCTGCGCGCCGCGGTCGAGTTGCCGCCCTGGAAGAGCTCCGGGTTCGGACGCTCGGGGGTGTTGAGCGGCTTCGGCTTCAGGGTGAAATCGTGGATGCGGTAGAAGTCGCCACGGTAGTCGACGTTGTCCTCGGTCCAGATCTTGCGGATGACCTCGAGGAACTCGCCGCTGCGGCGGTAGCGCTCGTCGTGCTCGAGCCACGGCTCACCGAGGTGGGTGAACTCGTCCTTGAACCAGCCGCTGACCACGTTGATGGCGAAACGGCCCTTGGACAGGTGGTCGGCGGTGGCGCCGAGCTTGGCCAGGACTGCCGGGTGCCACAGGCCGGGATGTACGGCGGCGATGACCTTCAGTCGCTGCGTCGCGAGGAGCAGCGCCAGGCTGAAACTCGTCGACTCGTGCTGGTATTCGGCGCCGTAGCTGGCCTCGTAACGGACCTGCGAGAGTGCGTACTCGAAGCCGTTGTTCTCGGCGGTCTGGGCGAGCTTGATGTTGTAGTCGTAGCCCCAGTCGGTGCGCTGCTCGATGGTGCTGGTGACCAGGCCGCCGCTGACGTTGGGCACCCAGTAGGCGAACTTGATCTCGTCCGCGATGGAGTCGGTGGACACGGTGTTACCTCCGGAGGTGGGTTCTCAGGTGGAGAGTGGATCGGTCAGGACGGTGCGATCACGACGAGGCGGCCTGGAGCCGGGGCAGGAACGCGGTGCGAACCTCTTCACTCGGACGCGCATCGGCCGCGTCGAGCAGGCCGCGGCGGGCGAGCGCCGGTCGGACGCCCTCACCGAAGTGGTAGGCCTCCTCGAGGTGCGGGTAGCCGGACAGGATGAAGTGGTCGAGACCGAGGGCGGCGTACTCACCGATGAGCTCCGCGACCTCGTCGTAGGAACCGACGAGTGCGGTGCCCGCACCGCCGCGCACCAGACCGACGCCGGACCAGACGCCCGGGTGGATCTCCAGCGAACGCGGGTCGGGCGAAACTTCGAAAGCTGCACCGCGGCCGTGCAATTCGGACATCCGGCGCTGGCCCTCGGATTCCGACTGGGCGAGGTTCCGCTGCGCGGCGGCGACCTGTTCCGGATCGAGGTTGTTGAGGAGTCGTTCGGCCTCGGCCCACGCCTGCTCGGAGGTTTCGCGGGCGATCACGTGAAACCGGATGCCGTGATCGAGGGTCCGGCCTTGGGCTGCGGCGAGTCCGTTGATCCAGGCGATCTTCTGGGCGACGGCCTCCGGACGCTCACCCCAGGTGAGGTAGGTGTCGGCGTACTTGGCGGCCACGTCACCCGCGGCCGGCGACGATCCACCGAAGAAGACCGGCGGGGTCGGGGTGGGGCGACGGCCGAGGAGGGCGTTCTCCACGCGCAGGTGCTTGCCGACGAAGTCGACGGGCTCGTCCTGGGTCCACAGCCGGCGGATGATCTCCAGGTATTCGCCGCAGCGCTCGTAGCGGGCGTTCTTCGCCAGAAAGTCACCGAAGGCGCGCTGTTCGCTCGACTCGCCGCCGGTGACGACGTTGATCAGCAGGCGACCCTCGGAATGCCACTGGAAGGTCGCCGACATCTGCGCTGCGAGGAGCGGCGAGATGAGGCCGGGGCGGAAGGCGATCAGGAACTTGAGGCTCTCGGTCGAGTCGATGAGCGCCGCGGTGGTCAGCCACGCGTCCTCACACCAGAGTCCGGCCGGGGTCAGGACGGCTTCGAAGCCGTTTACCTCGGCCGCCCCCGCGAGCTGCTTGAGGTAACGAAGGTCGGCCGGCCGGTCCCCGTTCATCTGGCTGCCGTGCCCGCCCGCGATCAGATTGCGGGAGTCACCATAGGTGGGCAGGAACCAGTGGAAATGCAGAGACACCGCGAGGGCACCTTTCGTCGTAGAGCGTCAGGGGTGGAGCGGCAGGCGTGACCGGCAGCTCGGGCCGAATGACCCGCGCTGCGACACACATGTCGATCCCAAGTGTCGGACACCGGTGAGACGCGAGGCCACAATTGAAATCTGTGTGACGCCAAGTGGACAACGGTCCATGACGTCCGGTAGAGACGGTGTTTGCGCAGGTCAGCGGCGCAATGAGGCCGATCTGCCACCATGCGGACCGCACTTCGCGCAGACGACGCCACGCGACGGTCCCGATTCTGCGCCGGTCGCCCCACTCTTCGGAGGGGCCCTGGTCAGACCCCGACCGTCGACCCGTTCACTCCGACGGTCGCCACTGCCCCATTCCGAGGAACACCATCACCAGTTGCCGTTCGGTGCGCTCGACGATCTGCCTCTCGGCGCCGCGTCCGCGGTACTCGCCGTCGAGCAGATCGGCCACGGCGGTCAGCATGATCGTGACGATGAGTTCGGCGGCGATCTCGAGGTCTTCCGGCTGCCACGGGGCGAGGTCCGGGATCCGGGCGAGGTCGATCGTCAGCTCTTTGGCGAAGAGCCGCAGTTCGGTGTCGATGGCGCGGCGGATCTCCGCGATACCGCCGTGCTGCTCGCGGATCAGGAAGCGGAACTGCGATTCGTTCTCGCGGACGTGCCGCAAGAGGATGTCGAGTGAGTTCTTGGCGGTCGGCATGGCCTGACGCGCGGCGAGATCACGCCGCCCCTCGCGAAGAGCTCGACGCAGGACTCGCATCGAGTCCTCGACGACCGTGACCCCGAGATCCTCCATCGAGGCGAAGTGCCGGTAGAAGGCCGTGGGCACGATGCCCGCACCGCGGGCCACCTCGCGCAGGCTGATGCTGCCGAAGCTGCGGTCGCCGACGAGCGACCTCGTGGCGTCGAGGAGCGCCTGGCGCGTCTGGTTCTTCTTGTCCGCACGCGTCTGCGCATCGCGCTGGTCCGAACTCCGCGTGCGTGTCACACAGCCGAGTGTATTCGCCGCGGCCTTCGACCCCGACCCTGACCTCCCGACGATCGTGACGGCCATCACAGGAATCTCCGCTTGACGGGTACAGGCGTCAACATGTCACACTCGTTTGTGTACATCTGTACACCGAAACAATGTGAACGGAGCCCATCCATGAGCATCCGCACCTCCCAGAACCCGACCCCGGGCACCGCAGCCGGCAGCCCCGGCCGCTGGAACCGCCTGGTCGGATCGATCGTCGAGGCGGCACTGTCCCCGCATCCGGTCGACCGCTATCTCGAACTGCTCGATCCGATGCTCACCTGGCGCGACCTGCGCGGCGAGATCGTCCGAGTCGAGCATCCGACACCCCGCACGGTACGGCTCACCATCCGTCCGACACGTCAGTGGCGCGGCCATCAAGCTGGACAGTTCGTGCAGCTCAGCGTCGTGATCGACGGCGTCCGGCACACCCGGTGCTTCTCGCCGGCCAATGCCGCCGCCGGCCCGGACGGCGACATCGAACTCACCATCACGGCCAACGACGACGGCCTCGTCTCCAAGCACCTGGCCGCCGCGGCCCGGACCGGCGATGTGGTCGGACTGTCCCAGGCCGACGGCGAGTTCGCGTTGCCGGAGACCGACCCGACGTCGGCCGTCTTCATCAGCGGCGGCAGCGGTGTTACACCTGTGCTCTCAATGTTGAGGACACTCGTGGCCCGAGGATACGCCGGACCGATCACCTTCGTGCACTACGCGCGCACGGCGTCGGAGGTCGCGTACCGCACCGAGCTCGCCGCCCTGGCGGCCGAGCATCCCAACCTCGACCTCCGGATGCACCACACCCGCGAGGACGACGACGGCCACTTCACCGCCGCGCACCTCGACGACATCCCCGGTCTGGCCGACGCCGACGTCTTCGTCTGCGGACCCCGGGCCCTGATGGATGCCGTCGCCGAGGCGCACGCCGAACTCGGCATCTCGCAGCCGTTGCACAGCGAGGCGTTCACCCTGGCCGCACCGACGGTCGTCGACCCCGATTCGGTCGAGGGCGAACTGACGTTCTCACGGTCGGGGGCAACGGCTTCCAACGACGGCCGCCCCATCCTCGACCAGGCCGAGGCCGCCGGGCTCAGCCCGGAACACGGCTGCCGCATGGGGATCTGCTTCTCCTGCACCGCCGTGAAGAAGTCGGGCTGCACCCGCAACGTGCTCACCGGCGAGACCGACACCGAGTCCGACACACAGATCCAGCTGTGCATCAACGCCCCGGTCGGTTCCGTCGACATCGAGATCTGACGGTCGGCCACCGCGCGCCGACCTCCACCCATTCCACTCTCCTACCCAGCAGGAGGCACAGCATGACCATCGACATCGCCAAGGACACCCGTCCCGCGCCCACCGATAACCTCCCGGCCCTCCTCGAGGCCGAGAACACCACCGCCGAGACGGCTGCCGCCGATCCCAACACCGTCGTCCTGTCCTACGAACAGGTCGAGGCGCTGGGACGTGACCTGGACGAACTGCGCTCCCGGATCGTCGCCGACCTCGGGCAGAAGGACCGCGACTACCTGTACTCGGTGATCCGCGCCCAGCGCGGGTTCGAGATCGGCGGCCGCGCACTGATGTACCTCGGGTTCTTCCCGCCGGCCTGGATCGCCGCCGTCGGCGCACTCTCCGTGTCGAAGATCCTCGACAACATGGAGATCGGCCACAACGTGATGCATGGCCAGTACGACTGGATGCGCGAGGACACCTACAACTCCCGCGAATTCGAGTGGGACACCGTGTGCCCGGCCGACCAGTGGAAGCACAGCCACAACTACCTGCACCACACGTTCACCAACATCCTCGGCGAGGACCGCGACATCGGCTACGGCATCCTGCGGATGGCGCGTGACCAGAAGTGGAATCCCTACTACCTGGGCAACCTCGGGTACGCGACCGCCCTCATGCTCCTCTTCGAGTGGGGGGTCATGCTCCACGACCTGGAGGCGGAGAACGTGATCCAGGGCAAGCGCAAGTGGAGTGACATCAAGGGCCTGGTGAAGGGCATGTGGCGAAAGGCCGGTCGACAGGTCCTCAAGGACTACGTCGTCTTCCCGGCGCTGACCGGACCGCTGTTCGTCCCGACCCTCATCGGCAACGCGACCGCCAACCTGGTGCGCAACGTGTGGACGTATTCGATCATCTTCTGCGGCCACTTCCCCACCGGTGCACAGACATTCACCGCGGAGGAGTGCGAGAACGAGACCCGCGGCCAGTGGTACCTGCGCCAGATGCTCGGCTCGGCGAACATCACCGGCAGCCCGCTGTTCCACATCATGAGCGGCAACCTGTCGCACCAGATCGAGCACCACCTGTTCCCGGATATCCCGGCAAGCCGCTACCCGACGATCTCCGCCGAGGTGCAGGAGATCTGCGAGCGCTACGGCCTGCCCTACAACACCGGGTCGCTCAGCCACCAGTTGGCGTCGACCTGGAAGAAGATCGCGAAGCTGTCGCTGCCGAACTGGATGAGCCGCGACGACGACGACCTCACCGTCATCGTCGAACGTGAGAAGCCCGCGTCGGCCGCCTGACCTGTGCATTTGAGAATCGTTTGACCGACTGGTCCCGGGGGTAACCTCGGGACCAGTCGCGTTTTCACCGGCGCGCACGGACAGGCACACGCGGGGCAACACCCTTAAGAACCCAGGGGGTCACAGATGGTCGACAGCATCGAACGGAACAAGGACCTGATGCAGGAGCTGATCGAGTCCACGGCAACGCACGTGGGTCGTATCGCCACGATCATCACCGGCGCCGTCGCCGGGGTGACCCGCGAGATCGGCGAGATCGTCACCGACGGGTTCGAGATGCGGGAGGCCGCACGCAAGGCGAAGGCCGACCTCGCCCAAGACCGCGAGTGGGGAATCGTCGACGCCGAGTTCGCCTATGCCGAGACGGTCAACGACGTCGACCTGTCCCAGCCGTTTTCCGAGTCCGAGCAGGCACGAGAAGTGACAGGAGTGGACATGGACGAGATCCCCGATCGCATCGACGTCGGCGAGCAGGCCGGCATCGACCAGGAGGGAGAGGTCTCCCGGGAGGCCGAACTCCCCAACGACGGCGGCGTGACCGACCAGGACGAGCCCGACGTCGACGACCCGCGGGAGATCGCCGCTGAGGAACCCCGCATCGACCCCGACATCGATCACTTGTGAGACGACGCTCACCCTCTTGAGATCTGGGTGGATACAACCTTTGCCAAACGGCGGACTCACCCGTAGCTTGGTCCTGGTTTTCCTAGTTCATGGAGGTTCTGTCGATGTCGGTGCGTGAGGTTCTCACCTTTCCCAACCCCGTGAACGATTACGCAGCCCGCACGACGGCCGGCCTGGTCGTCGTGCTGGCCGTCATCGCGGTCGCGGTCAACAACCTGATCCTGTACGGCCTGCTGGTCCTCGGATTCGCGCTGCGTGTGGCGTCGGGCCCGACACTCTCCCCCTTCGGACAGCTGTCGGTGAAGTTCATCGTCCCGAAGATCGTCCGCAAGGAGAAGCTGGTCCCCGGCCCGCCGAAACGCTTCGCGCAGACCATCGGCCTGGTGGTCAGCGGAACGGCGTTCGTGCTGAGCCTCTTCGGTTTCGGTCTGGCCGCCCAGATCGTCACCGGCGTCCTGATCCTCGCCGCGACCCTCGAGTCGGTCTTCGGATTCTGCCTCGGCTGCACCATCTTCGGCTTCCTCCAGCGCGCGGGCATCATCCCCGAGTCTGTTTGCGAGGCCTGCAACAACATCTCGCTGCGCAACCCCGCAGCCGCGGCCTAGCCGCAAACCCACCCTTTTTCGCCAGATCCACCACCCGCTCGGGTGGTGGATCTGGCGATAAAGGGTGGGTTTCTCTGCTCCCTGAGGAACCCGAAGCGTGCGGAGGGCGTCTCGAAGGGTCAGTCGGATTTCACCGAGCGATCGGGCACGGTCATCGCCATCATCATGATCTCGGTCTCGCTGTAGTCCCGGCCGGGGTGTTCGGCCGCGAGGTGGGCCTGGACCTTGGGGACGAAGTCGTCTTCGAGGGCGGTGATGGACTCGCCACAGGGGCAACGCAGGTTGTATGCCATGCGTCACATCCTATCGGGACCGGTCCGTCAGTCCAGGATGCCGAGTGCGATCCCGTCGAGGATGTCGTGTTCGCTGACGACGAGTTCGTTGATGCCCGCGCGTTCGGCCAGCACCTTCGCCAGTTCGAGAGTGACCAGCGATCCCCCGCCGATGACGTCGACGCGACCGGGGTGCATCGGCCCGAGAGCCGCGCGGTCGGCGCGGGTCATGTGGACGAGGTTCCAGCACACGCGGTCGAGGTCGGCCAGCGAGATGCGGGAGAGGTGGATCTTCTCCGAGTCGTACTCGGTCAGCCCGGCGCCGAGTGCGGCGAGCGTCGTCATCGTCCCGGCGACGCCGACCCACGTCCGCGCAGGCTCGACGGGCACCCGCGCGAAGGCCTCGGCCAGTCGCTCGGCGGCGAACGCCTGGGCGGCGGCGATCTCCTCGGTTGTCGGCGGATCGGAAGGCAGGGTGCGTTCGGTCAGACGCACGCACCCGATGTCCGCCGAGTACGCGGCGTGGACGCCATCGGTGTCGCCGAGCACCACCTCGGTCGAGCCTCCCCCGAGGTCGGTGACCACGAAAGGCCCACTGTCAGGGTCCAATTCGCCGACGGCCCCGCGGAAGGACAGTCGTGCTTCCTCGTCCCCGGAGATGACCTCGGCGATGGCGCCGTCGGCGACGCAGCTCAGCAGGTCGGCGGTCATCGCGAAGAACTCGTCGCGATTCGACGCATCGCGTGTCGCCGAGGTGGCGACCATACGCACCTTCTCGACGCCGAGCGATTCCATCGTGGTGACATAGTCGGCGAGCGCGACCCGGGTGCGTTCGATCGATTCCGGGGCGAACTGTCCGGTCGCGTCGACGCCGTAACCCAGTCGTACGACGCGCATCTCGCGATGCAGGTCGACGAGGCGGCCGTCGTCGCCCGCCCGGGCCACGAGGAGACGGATCGAATTGGTTCCGCAGTCGACGGCGCCGACGATCGTCACGCGTTGTCTCCGGGGGTCTCCGTCGGCGGGAGTGTGTCGGGCCAGTCGGCCGGGATCGCGGTGCCCCGCAAGCCGTTTGCGGCCGCGAGAGCCACCGCCTCGTCGCCGAACGGATTGAGACCCGGCCCCTTCGCGAGCGAGTGCGCGATCAACACATGCAGGCACTTCACCCGGTCGGGCATACCGCCGCCTGTGAAGTCGGTGCCCAATGACTCGATGGCGTCGCGCTCGGCGAGGTAGTCCTCGTGCGCACGACGATAGGCGGCCGCGAGCTCCGGATCGGACGACAACCGCGCGGTCATCCCCCGCATGACGCCCGCCGACTCCTGACGACTGGCCTCGGCGGTGAGCCGTGGATCGGTCAGGTAGTACAGCGTCGGGAACGGCGTGCCGTCGGGCAGCCGCGGCGCGGTCTTGACGACGGCGGGCTGGCCGTCGGGAGTGCGATAACTGATTTCGATGACCCCGCGCGGCTCGCGTCCCAGCTGCGCTGCGACGGTCGCGAGGTCCTCTTCTGACACGCTCACGGTCTCTGACCTCACTGCGCGGCGGGCGGAGTCGACAGGGTGTCCCAGAGGTTGCCGTACCAGGGTGCGCGGGCGCGCTCCTCGGCACGTTCGGCAGCCTCGCGGCGGGCCTGGTCGGCGGGGAACAACATCACGAGCGGAATCTCTCCTGGCTTGACGAACTGCAGACGCGTCCGCGCCTGGGCCTCGATGTAGGCGGGGTCGTTCTGCTCGTTGACCTTCTGCTGGTAGTCGGCGACCTCGCGCCGCAGCTGTTCGTTCGACGCGGTCAGCTGGCGGAACTCCGACCGCTGACTGAAGTACGTCCGCAGCGGCATCGCCAGCGTCAGGGCGACGACGCACACCACGACGACCGTGATGACGAGTGTCGCCACCGTGGCCGGGGTCATCTCGAAGCGGCGCAGACGAGCGCTCAGTCCGGACCGCATCCGGTTCCGGGACGCGTTCGGCCGGGGGCGGCGAACCCGCTCAGCCGACGGTGCAGCGGTGTCGGTCGCGGTCTCCTGGGCTTCGGCTGCGGTGTCCTCAGAGGCGTCGGAGATCAGCTCCTGTTCACCGGTCTCGACAACCGAGACCGGTGCGACAGGCCGAGCCGGACGTCCGGACCGATCGTGCCGTCGCGTGCGACGGGCGTCGCGTGCGCGCGGATCGGCCTTCCGATCACGCGCACGCTGACGCCCGTCACCGCGGTGACGTCGCTCCGAACCCATGAAGACAGCTAATCACGAACCAAACGAGAAACGCGGGAAGGCGAGGTCCCCCGCGTAGCGTGCCGCATCGCCGAGACCCTCCTCGATGCGCAGCAGCTGGTTGTACTTGGCGACACGCTCGGAACGTGCGGGCGCACCGGTCTTGATCTGTCCGCAGCTGCAGGCGACGGCGAGGTCGGCGATGGTGGTGTCCTCGGTCTCACCGGACCGGTGGCTCATCATCGACTTGTAGCCGTTGTTGTGCGCGAGGGCGACGGCGTCGAGGGTCTCGGTCAGCGTGCCGATCTGGTTCACCTTGACCAGCAGCGCGTTGGCGATGCCCTTCGAGATGCCCTCTTCGAGACGCTCGGGGTTGGTGACGAACAGGTCGTCGCCGACGAGCTGCACCTTGTCGCCGATCGACTCGGTCAGCTTGGCCCAACCGGTCCAGTCGTCCTCGGACAGGCCGTCCTCGATCGACACGATCGGGTAGTCGCTGATGAGCTTCTCGTAGAACGACACCATGGCGTCGGCGTCGAACTCCTTGCCCTCGAGCTTGTAGACGCCGTTGGAGTAGAACTCGGTCGACGCGGCGTCGAGCGCGATGACGACGTCACGGCCGAAGTTGTAGCCGGCCTTACCGACGGCCTCGCCGATCACGGCGATCGCGGCCTCGGTGTTCGGCAGATCGGGGGCGAAGCCGCCCTCGTCGCCGAGCGCGGTGTTCAGACCCTGCTTGTGCAGCACCGACTTGAGCGCGTGGTAGACCTCGGCGCCGCAGCGGAGGGCTTCCTTGAAGGTGGGGGCGCCGACCGGAGCGATCATGAACTCCTGGAAGTCGATGCCGTTGTCCGCGTGCTCCCCGCCGTTGATGATGTTCATCATCGGGACCGGGAGGATGTGGGCGTTGGGGCCGCCGATGTAGCGGAACAGGGGCAGACCGGCCGACTCGGCCGCGCCCTTGGCCACCGCGAGCGAGACACCGAGCAGCGCGTTGGCGCCGATGCGGCTCTTGTCGGGGGTGCCGTCGCAGTCCAGCAGTGCCTGGTCGACGAGACGCTGCTCCTCGGCCTCGATGCCGATCACCGCGGGTGCCAGCTCGCCGAGGACACCCTCGACGGCCTTGGTGACACCCTTGCCCAGGTACCGCTCGCCGCCGTCACGGAGCTCGACGGCCTCGTGTTCGCCGGTGGAAGCGCCCGACGGAACGGCGGCGCGGGTGAAGGTGCCGTCGTCCAGGACGACCTCGACCTCGACCGTCGGGTTTCCCCGCGAATCGAGAATCTCGCGCGCACCTACCTGCTCGATGATTGCCACGGCTGAACCCCAATCTCGGTGGACGTGCCGGCTGTGATGCCGGTCGGTAGGTCAAAGAGTAGTGGCTGCATCCACGGCCCACGAGACAAGGTCTCGTGGTACGGCTGCAGCCGTCCGGCCCCGGGCTCAGAAACGGACGTTGATCGAGTAGGCGTTGGCGTGATCGCGCACGTCGAGGACGTAGGCCATCGAGTTGTTGTACGTGCGGACCGCCTTCTCCCACCCCTCGGCGACGGTCATGTCGTTGCCCGAGGAGACGCACAGGTAGCGGGCGGCGGACAGCGCCGCGTCGTCGATGTTGTCCGGGTCGGGGACGCCGTCGCCGTTGGCGTCCACGCCGTAGCGCTTCCACGTCTCGGGGATGAACTGAAAAGGCCCCATCGCGCGATCGTGGGTGGGGTCACCGTCGAGGGCGCCCCCGTCGGTGTCGCGGATCTCCATGTTGCCCTTGGTGCCGTCGAGCTGTGCGCCGCGGATCGGCGGGCTCACGTCGCCGTTCTCGGCCACGCTCGAGCCCCGGTAGCGTCCGTGCTTGCTCTCGACGCCCGCGATGCCGGCCAGCGTGGTCCACGCGATGCCGCATTCGGGGTGCTGCTGCCGCTGGATCTCCGCGGCGTTGCCGTAGGCCTGCAGGGACACGATCGGGATGCCGGTCGACTCCGCGATGGGTTCGGCCCACTCATGCATCTTGTCGGCGGTGCGCCCGGGCGCATTGATGTCGATGTAGGGCTGCGGCACACCCGCGCCGGGCGGGATGCCCTCGGGGATGTCGGGCCTGTTCAGCGACGGGAGATCGATGCATGCGGAGAGCAGCACCGTCGAGGCGATCGCCACAGCGCCCGCCACCAGCCCGTTCCTCCACGAGCGACGGTTCCGCCCCCGGCCCAACACACGCATTCCCCGTTCCACTCCTGTCTGAAGATCCGGGGCGAGCCGCTGCTCGCCCGATCGACCACGATCGCACATGCCGCGGCGTGCTCGCCTCGGCAACACACAGCGACCCGGTCACAGGGGACAACTGTCGGCGGCCGGCTTCGGTTCCCGACGCCCCGGGCACCTGCGACAGCCGGAGACTCGCAGGTCCGCTGGGCCCATGTGCCCTACGCGGTCTCCGGCCCGAGGTCTAGTCTCTGTATGGCTAGCCTTACTGAGCCATCGGCGTCGGTCGCGCCGAGAGACGGACGAACTGAATGGATGACCTCACGGCACTCGCCTCGAGCGGCGTTCACGTGCTTGCCGCCGACGGTGGCCCGTCGGTCTGGACGCAGATGTTCGGTAGCGCGCTCATCGGACTCCGCGAAGGACTCGAAACCGGGATCGTCGTCATGGTTCTCGTCGCCTTCGTCGTGAAAACCGACCGCCGGGACGCCCTGAAGTGGATCTGGGCGGGCGTGGGTGCCGCGGTCGCCATGACGGTCGCGGTGTTCCTCGTGATCCACTTCGGCACCTCGACGATGACGCCGCTCGCCGCCGAGACCATCGCCGGCGTCGCGTCGCTGGTGGCCGTCGCGATCGTGACGTTCATGGTGCTATGGATGAGCGAGGCCTCCTCCCATATCTCTGCGGACCTCAAGAGCGGGATGTCGAAGGCGCTCCTCGCCGGTGGTGCGTCGGTGCTGGGCCTGTCGTTCCTGGCCGTCGGCCGTGAGGGTTTCGAGACCGCCCTGCTGATGGTCGGGTATGCCGAGAGCGTGTCCGGTGGCCTGTGGCCGCTGCTCGGCCTCGTCGTCGGAATCGTCGCCGCGATCGTGTTGACCGTGCTGATCTACCGCGGCGCCATCCGCCTGAACCTCTCGGTGTTCTTCACCTACACGGGTCTGTTCCTGATCATCGTCGCCGCCGGGATCCTCACCTACGGTGTCCGCGCGCTGCAGACGGTGGGCTGGCTGCCCGGCCACGACAGCATCGCCTTCGACGTCTCCGGCACCTACGACGCCTCGTCCTGGTACGGAACCGTCCTGGGCGGCATCTTCAACGTGCGACCCGATCCGACTGTCCTACAGGTGATCGCCTGGATCGTCTACGTGGTCGTCGTGACGACGATCTTCTTCCGGCGTCAACGCGCGAGCCATCGGGCCGCCGCGCAGAAGACCGCAACCCCCGACGAGAGCGCCGCGCCCGCGGAGTCCGCCCCCGAAAGGAATGCTCAGTGAACCGTAGAACCGTGGTGGCCGCCGGTGCGGCCGCGGTGGTGATCGTCCCCATTCTCCTGGCCGGCTGCACCGAGAAGTCCGACGCCGAGAATGCGATCGCCGTGACCTCGACCGCCGACGCCTGCGATCTCGCGACCACCGACGCGACGACCGGCAACGTCGACTTCGCGATCACCAACTCCGGCAACAAGGTCACCGAGTTCTACGTCTACGGCAACAACAACCGTGTCCTCGGCGAGGTCGAGAACATCGGCCCCGGGCTCTCGGGCAATCTCACGGTCGAGATCGTCGAGCCGGGCACCTACACCGTGGCGTGCAAGCCCGGCATGGTCGGCACCGGTATCCGCACCGAGCTCACGGTCGGCGGTGAACGCAAGGAGAAGGCCGACGTCCCCGCCGACGTCACGGCCGCCAAGGCGCAGTACCTCGACTACGTGCGCAACCAGCTGAACACGCTGCACGCACAGACGACGTCCTTCGTCGACAACATCAAGAAGGGCGATCTCGACGCCGCGCGTGCGCAGTTCGGTCTCACCCGCACGCCGTACGAGCGGATCGAACCGGTCGCCGAGTCGTTCCCCGACCTCGACCCGGCCATCGACATGCGCTGGGACGACACCGAGGACGGCACCCAGCCGTTCACCGGCTTCCACCGCCTCGAGCGGTACCTGTGGCCGCCGCAGCCCGCCGAGATCGGCGACGCACCCGGCCAGATCACGCCCTCGGATGCCGCGAACGCCAAGGAGACCGACAATCCGCAGGCCATCGCCGAGATCGCCGACGGACTGCTCGCCAACGTGACCAAGCTCCGCGACGAGGTCAACAAGCCGGACTTCGAGTTCGAGACACTGTCGTTCGTCAAGGGCCCGCAGGCTCTCATCGACGAGGTCGCCGCCACCAAGGTCGACGGTGAAGAGGACCGGTACTCCCACACCGACCTGTGGGACATCGCGGCCAACCTCGACGGGTCGGAAACGGCGATCGCGACGATGCAGCCGATCATCGCCGCCAAGAACCAGGCGCTGATGGACAAGATCACCGCGCAGTTCACGACGGCGCGCGACGCGGTGAACAAATACCGCGACGGTGACGGCTACGTGTCCTACACCGAGGTCACGCCCGAACAGCGTAAGGAACTGTCGAATCAGATCGACGCGCTGTCGGCCACCCTGTCCCAGGTACCAGGAATCGTGTTGCAGCAATGAGTGATCCGGCCCCCCGCCCCGACGACGCACAGCCCGCCGAACCCGAGAGGCGTACGACGCGACGTGGTCTGTCACGTCGTGCGATCCTCGGCGGGACCGGCGCAGGCCTGCTCGTCGCCGCGGGCGGGGTGGCCGTCGGCCGTGCCACGACCCCGGCACCTGCCGCCGACCATGTCGTCGAGTTCCGGGGTCCACGCCAGGCCGGGATCGTCACCGCCGCGCAGGATCGTCTGCATTTCGCGAGTTTCGACGTGGTCACCGACAACCGGGACGAACTCGTCTCCGTGCTGCGCCGCTGGACCGAGGCCGCCGAACGCATGACCCGCGGCGAGGAGACCGAGCCCGACGGCGCCACCGGTCTCGGCGAGTACACACCGCCCGCCGACACCGGAGAAGCGTTGGGGCTGAGTGCCGCTCACCTCACGCTGACGATCGGCTTCGGTCCGGGTTTGTTCGGCCCCAGCGCGTCGGCCCCTGACCGACCCGACCGTTTCGGTCTCGCCGACCGTCGACCGCCGGCGCTCGTCGACCTGCCGATGTTCGCCGCCGAGAAGATCGACCCCGCACGGTCATACGGCGACATCTGCGTGCAGGCCTGCGCCGACGACCCGCAGGTCGCGGTGCACGCCATCCGCAACCTGGCCCGGATGGCGGTGGGCGTCATGGCCGTTCGCTGGTCGCAGCTCGGCTTCGGCCGGACGGCGTCGACGACGCAGTCCCAGGACACACCCCGAAACCTGTTCGGGTTCAAGGACGGAACGGCGAACCTGCGCGCCGAGGACACCGACCTCCTCGACCGTTGGGTGTGGGTGCGCCCCGAGGACAACCCGGCGGCCGCCCAGTGGATGACCGGCGGCACCTATCTCGTCGCCCGCCGCATCCGGATGGACATCGAACCGTGGGACCGGGCCAACCTGTTCGAGCAGGAACACATCATCGGCCGCACCAAACGCGCCGGCGCCCCGCTGGGCAAGACCGGCGAGTTCGACGAGCCCGATTTCATGATCACCTCGGGTGGTACACCGATGATCCCGAAGAATTCGCATGTGCGGCTGGCACATCCGGACAACCTCGGCGGGGTGCAGATCCTGCGCCGCGGCTACAACTTCACCGACGGGTCCGACGGCTTCGGCCACCTCGACGCCGGCCTGTTCTTCATCGCCTTCAACCGCGACACCGGCAAACAGTTCGTGCCCATGCAGCAGGTCCTGTCCCGGCAGGACGCCATGACCGAGTACCTGATTCCCAACAGCTCGGCGAACTTCGCGATCCCGCCGGGTCTGGAGCGCGGCGAATGGTGGGGGCAGCGGCTTTTCGAGTGAGTTCCCGCGTGCGGGTTTCCTTCCCGCCCGGACAACTCCCTCCCGCGGGTCAGGCCTGCCACGCGGGAAGAAAACCGGCAAGCGGGAAGTCGGGTCCGCCCTCAGGCCCCACCCCGCCGGCGGCTCTTGGTGAGGTGCACCGACGAGTTCGACCCTCGGCCTCATCGGGGCGGGCACCCTCGCCGTCGAGCACACCCGCGCGATCGACGGGCCCGGCATGGGCACGGGCCGACTCGTCGTCGACAGTCGCGCCACCGCGCTGGCCAAGTCGGGAGACGTCCTGCTCGCGGTCTCCGAAGGACACCTGGCCGAGGACGCCGTCACCGTCGAGTTGGGGGACGTGATCGTCGATCCCCGACTCGGCCGACGCAGCGACGACGACATCACCCTGTTCAACTCCGTGGGCATCGGCCTGCAGGATCTCGTGACCGCCCGCCTCCTCGTCGACGCCGCCCTCGCGTCCGACATCGGAACCAGAGTAGAGATGAGCGCATGAGCGAGAACGCATCACAGCAAGGGTTCCTGACGCGAGCCATCGAACTCACCGCCGAGGCCGCTGCCGGAGGGAACCGCCCGGCCCTGCGGGTCATGCGCACCGCGGTGACGCCCCGGTAGCACGCCAAGCGCGTCGCTCACGAAATCCGTTCGCGCTCACCCAATTTGCGTGAGCGGGAACGGATTCGGTGAGCGAAACCCATCAGTCTGGCAGCACACTCTCCCAGGCCTCGCGCGAATTCAGTTCGATGCCACGCTCTTTCGCGCGACCCTCGGCCTCGCGGACCGACGCCATGAGCGCAAGGGCCTTGTCCCGGGCCTGCGCCTCGATGCTGTCGTCGCCGGCCGTGACGGTGACGGTCCACGTCTCGGCCGGGATGGTGTCCACCGGATACGACGCCGCGGTGAGTCGTTCGAGGATCTTCTGCAGCAGGGCCAGCGACGGCTGCGTCGTCGCGACGCCGTCGAGGACGGAGCCGCGCTTCTTCTCCGCGGCCTTGCGTTCCTCCCACTCGCGGATCTGGGTCTCGAGGTCGGCGTGGGCACCGGACAGCACGCCGGGGGTACGGCCCATCACCTTGGAGGTGAAGCTGCGGGCGACGTCGTCGATGTCGAACGGCGCCTCGGGATCGTCGGCGGCGATGCGCGCGTGGAAGAGCACCTGCAGCAACAGGTCCCCGAGTTCTTCCCTCAGTTCGACCTGGTCGCCGGCCTCGATGGCGTCGAGCAGCTCGTAGACCTCCTCGAGGAGGTAGCGACGCAGCGAGTGGTGGGTCTGGGTGCTCTCCCACGGGCCGTTGCGGCGCAGGGTGTCCATGAGGGCGACGGAGTCGAGCAGGGCCATCCCCGACACCTTCGCCGCGGTGATGACCTGCTCACCGCGGGCGAGACGGGCGCGGACGAGTGGGTGATCGGCGTTGGTGCTCACCAGTACGGAGTCGACGGGTGTCTCAGCGAGCACCTCGTCGAACACCGCGTCGACGTGGTCGAACTCCCATAGGAGACTGGCGGGCACGTCCTCGGTGACCTTCACCGGTCCGGTGAGCCACGCGCGGGCCCGGATGGGGATCAGGTCGGGCCGTGCCGGGTCCAGCAGCACCACCGTCATTCGTCGTACGCCCTTTCTCGACCCCCCTGTTGTCCATCAACCTAACCCCCGAACCCGTCGACGCCGCCCGCCTCGCCGACAACCGGCTCAGCCGTTCGGCTCCGGCTTCAGCTGCGTCAGGAACGTGGTGAGGTACTCGATGAGCTCGTCGTCGCGCAGCCGGGCCGATCCCACTCCCCCGGTCCGCGGGATCGGGAGGGTGACCACCGACGTCGTCGCACGGAAGGTCGCCGAGGAGTAGAGCCTGCGCAGACGCACCTGCTCGCTGTCGAGGAGCGGCAGCGGCGAGATCTTGACGCCCTGCCCGGCCAGCCCGATCTCGGTGATGCCGCGTTCGCGGCACCGCAGACGCAGACGGGCGATCGACGCCAGACGCGTCGTCTCGACCGGCGGCGGACCGTAGCGGTCGTTGAGCTCGACGAGCACCGCGTCGACCGCGGCGTCGTCGGTGGCCGACGCCAGCTTGCGGTACGCCTCCAGACGCAGACGGTCGGAGTCGACGTATTCGACCGGGATGTGCGCGTCCACCGGCAGGTCGATCCGCACCTCCCCGGTCTCCTGGGTCTCGACGGGCTTGCCGTCGGCCGCAGCGCGATACGCCTCGACGGCCTCGCCGACGAGCCGCACGTAGAGATCGAAACCGACGCCCGCGACGTGACCGGACTGTTCGGCCCCGAGAACGTTTCCGGCGCCGCGCAATTCGAGGTCCTTGAGCGCCACGGCCATACCGGCGCCGAGTTCGTTGTTCTGCGCGATCGTCGCGAGGCGGTCGTAGGCGGTCTCGGTCAGCGGCCGGTCCGGGCTGTAGAGCAGGTAGGCGTAACCGCGCTCGCGACTACGGCCGACGCGTCCGCGCAACTGATGGAGCTGCGACAGACCGAGGTTCTCGGCGCGGTCGACGATGAGCGTGTTGGCGTTGGAGATGTCGAGACCGGTCTCGATGATGGTCGTACAGACCAGCACGTCGTATTCGCGGTTCCAGAATCCCGACACCGTGCGCTCGAGCTGATCCTCACCCATCTGACCGTGGGCGACAACGACTCTCGCCTCGGGGACCATCGCGGCGATGTCCTTGGCCGTCTTGTCGATGGTCGAGACCCGGTTGTGCACGTAGAACACCTGGCCGTCGCGGAGCAACTCACGGCGGATCGCGGCGGCGACCTGTTTCGGCGCGTAGGCGCCGACGTAGGTGAGCACCGGATGGCGCTCCTCCGGCGGGGTGAGGATCGTCGACATCTCGCGGATGCCGGCCATCGACATCTCCAGGGTGCGCGGGATCGGCGTCGCCGACATCGTCAGCACGTCGACGTGCGTACGCAGCGACTTGATGTGCTCCTTGTGTTCGACGCCGAAACGCTGTTCCTCGTCGACGATCACGAGACCGAGGTCTTTCCAGGTGACACCGGTCTGCAGAAGGCGGTGGGTGCCGATGACGATGTCGACCTCACCCTTGGCCATGGCCTCGGTGATCTCGCGGGATTCCTTGGGGTCGGTGAAGCGCGACAGCCCGCGCACCCGAACCGGGAAACCACTCATCCGCTCGGTGAACGTCTGCAGATGCTGTTGCGCGAGAATGGTCGTCGGCACGAGGACGGCGACCTGCTTGCCGTCCTGCACGGCCTTGAACGCGGCGCGCACGGCGATCTCGGTCTTGCCGTAGCCGACATCGCCGACGATGACGCGGTCCATCGGGACCGGACGTTCCATGTCGGCCTTGACCTCGGCGATGACGGTCAGCTGATCGATCGTCTCGGTGAAGTCGAAGGCGTCTTCCATCTCCTGCTGCCACGGGGTGTCGGGCCCGAAGGCGTGTCCCGGGGCGGCGTGGCGCGCGGCGTAGAGCTGCACGAGCTCGCCCGCGATCTCGCGAACGGCCTTGCGCGCCTTGCGCTTGGTGTTCTGCCAGTCCGACCCGCCGAGCTTGGACAACGACGGCTGTTCGCCGCCGACGTACCGGGACAGCTGGTCGAGTGCGTCCATCGGCACGTACAACCGATCGGCCGGCTGACCGCGTTTGCTCGATGCGTACTCGAGGACGAGGTACTCGCGCCGAGCACCCGAGACGGTGCGTTCGATCATCTCGACGAACTTGCCGATGCCGTGCTGGTCGTGCACGACGAGGTCGCCGGCGGTCAGCGCCAGCGGGTCGACCTGGTTGCGGCGCTTGGCCGGGAGTTTGCGTCCGTCGCGGACGTTCGCGACGCGGGTACCGGTGAGGTCGGCCTCCGTGACCACCACGAGTCCGGCGTCGGCACAGACGATTCCGTTGCGCAGCGTGGCACCGAAGACCGCGACCTCGCCCGGTTCGGGACGATGCCCCGGCTCGGCGATGACATACGGGACCTCGGCCTCGGACAGCCGCTCGCCGACGCGCTGGGCGGTGCCCTTGCCGGTGACGACGATGGCGGCGGTCTTGCCGTCGGACACGTGGGCCCGCAGCTGGGCGAACGTGGCCGCGATCTCGCGCTCGTCGCCGCGCGGTGCGGGTCCGGGGGCGAGGTCGAGTTCCAGTTCGTTCCCGCTCCCGGTGGACAGCGGTGACAGCGTCCACCAGGGCCGCTTGGCCTGTAGTGTCGCTTCGCGCACGTCGCCGAGCGAACGGTAGGCGCTGGCCTGCAGGTCGATGCCGGTCCCCGATCGCGGGTCGATCGGTGCGTTCGCACCCATCGCCGCGGCCGTCCAGGACGCCTCGAGGAACTCCGCACCTGTCTTGGACAGGTCGGCCGCGCGGGTTCGGACCTTCTCGGGGTCGAGGATGAGCACCCGCGTCCCGTCGGGGACGACCTCGGTGAGGAGCTGCATCTCGCCGTCGACGAGCGCCGGGATGAGCGCCTCCATCCCCTCGACGGGAATGCCCTCGGCCAGTTTGGCGAGCATCTCGTTGAGCGCGGTGTCGTTGGGATTCTCCGCCGCGAGATCGCTTGCGCGCGTTCGCACCTTCTCGGACAGCAGCAGTTCGCGACCCGGGTGGATGCGGACCTCGGAGGCGTCTACCTCGGGCTGGCTGCGCTGATCGGCGACCGAGAACGCCCGGATCTCGGTGATCTCGTCACCCCAGAACTCGACGCGGACCGGGTGGTCGGCGGTCGTCGGGAAGACGTCGAGGATGCCGCCGCGGACCGCGAACTCACCGCGGCGTCCGACCATGTCCACACGTTCGTAGGCCATCTCGACGAGCTGGGCGAGCAGGCCGTCGAAGTCGACCTCGATGCCCTCGCGCAGGGTGACGGTGGCGACCTCGCCCAGGCCCGGCGCCATCGGCTGCACGAGCGAGCGGACCGTGGTGACCACGACCCGTAGCGGGTTGTCACCGGGATTGGCGAGACGGTGCAGGACCGCGAGGCGCTGGCCGACGGTGTCCGCGCTCGGCGACAGCCGCTCGTGCGGAAGGGTCTCCCACGAGGGGAACTGGGCCACCGCATCGGGATCGTCGAGCAGTTCGGCCAGCTCGGCCGTCAGGTCGTCGGCCTCGCGGCCGTTGGCCGAGACGACCAGCAGCGGGGCGTCGGAGCCTGCGGCCAGACAGGAGACGAGGAACGGCCGGGCCGCGTCGGGCGCAGTGATGTCGAGGCGACGTTCGGCACGGCGTTCGTGCACCTCGCGGAAGGATTTGTCCGCACACGCGAGCGCGGCCAGACCGGACAGGGCACGGGGCGTCGACACTCGCTCGATTGTATTGGGCCCCGATGACAGCAGTGGAGTCGGGCGACCGCGCTCGCCTAATCTCATCGGCATGACCGAACCCGAATCCGTGGTCGACGCCGCCGGAGTCCAGGTGTCCGACGCCACCATCGACGATCTCGAGGCGGTCGCCGAGATCTATGCGCACTACGTGCAGCACACCGTCGCGACCTTCGACTACGTCGTGCCCACGCTCGACGAGTGGCACGCCAAGTACGCGGCGATCACCGGCGCCGGACGGCCGTTCGTGGTGGCACGAGCACTCGACGAGGCGGGTCTCGACCGGATCGTCGGCTACGCCTACCTCGGCACGTTCCGTGGGATGCCGGCGTACGACCGGTCCACCGAGGACTCGATCTACGTTCGTCCGGGCTACGGCGGTCGCGGCGTCGGATCGGCACTGATGGCCGGGATGCTCGACCGCGCGAATCGCGACAACGTGCGTCAGATCGTCGCGGTCATCGCGGCCACCGGTGGGGCGGGATCCATCGCCCTGCACTCGCGGTTCGGGTTCACCGAGGTCGGGCGTCTGCGGTCGATCGGCCACAAGGCCGACCAGTGGATCGACTGCGTCTACATGCAGAAGGACCTCTGGGAGCCCTCTTCGTAGTCAGTCTCAGCGGTCGAGTCCCGCGGCCTCGGCGGCAGCGTCGGCCAGACCGACGCCGGTGCCCTCGTAGATGTGGAAGGCGACGTCGGCGCCGCGGCCGAGCAGTTCGTCGCGTTCGTCGTCGTACTGGGCGACGACGGCGATGGTGCCGTCGAAGTCCCGTTCCTCCACCCGGTCGAGGGCCACCAGATTGGACCCGTGGAACGGCATGGCCATCACGAGGATGTCGAGGTCGGAGACCCCTTCGCACCGTTCCCAGAAGCCCGTCTCGGTCGCGTCCGCCTCGATCACGCGGAATCCTCGCCCGCGCAGGTTCGCCACCTTCAGGGGATCGTTCTCGACGCCGACGACGTTCAGTCCGTACTCGTCGGCGAGCCGGTTACAGACCGAGCTGCCCACCCGGCCGAGACCGAAGACGACCGCACGGGCGGGCGCCAGGTCGATCGGCGCGTCGTCGGGATGGGCGCTCGCGGCCGCCGTTCTCGGGACGTATGCCGAGAGCCGAGCCACCAGGTTAGAACCGCGACGGTTGACGAGGGTCGAGAACACGAAGCTCGCCGCGACCGCGACCGAGGTGACCACCAGCCAGTCGTCGTCGAGCAGGTCGTTGCTCACGCCGTTCGATATGACGATGAGCCCGAACTCGGAGAAGTTCGCCAGCGCCAGCCCGGCCAGGATCGAGGTTCGCCGGCGCAGACCGAACATGGCCAGCACGAAGGTGAACAGCGCCGCCTCGAGCGGCAGGAGGAGCACGAGGACCAGGCCGACGAGCACGGTGTCGAGGGTCGGCGTCACGTGCAGGCCGATCGAGACGAAGAAGCCGACCAGGAGCAGTTCGCGGAGTCCGAACAGCGTGCGCGACAGCTCACCGGCTCGCGGATGCGAGGCCAGCAGGACGCCGATCACCATGGCGCCGAAGTCGCCCTTGATGCCGACGGTCTCGAACAGCCAGTACCCCGGCACGAGCGCCATGGTGACGCCGAAGAGCGTCTGGAGTTCGCCGTGCCCGAGGCGGTTCCAGAGTCGCCGGACGATCCATGCGCCGGGGATCAGGAGCAGCAGTGCGAACGCCCAGGGGCTGGGTGGCTCCCCGCTTCGCGCCGTGAGATAGACGACGGCGACGACGTCCTGCAGCACCAGGATGCCGATGGCGATGCGGCCGTAGAGGGAGTGGGACTCCGAGCGTTCGTCGAGGACCTGGACCACGAAGACCGTGCTCGAGAACGACAACGCGAAACCGAGCAGGGCGAGCGTCTTCCACGACTCGCCCGCCAGCATCTCGACGCCGAGCACCGAGAGCAGTCCAAGGAAGCCGGTGGTGAGGCCGAGGAGCACCCCGAGATTGATCCCGGTGGTGAGGAAGACCTCGCGCCGGTAGAGCATTCGCAGATCGAGTTTGAGACCGATGGTGAACAACAGGATCGTCACGCCCAGATCTGCGAGCGTGTCGATGATCGGCAGGTCGTCGATGCCCGGCGAGTGCAGGATGAAGCCTGCCGCCAGGTACCCGACCAGCGTCGGCAGACGGACCAGTCGCGCCAGGAAGCCACATCCGAAGATGACGACGAGATAGATGCCGACGGTCTCCACGTGCCGGGAGTCCCTTCCGCTCTGGGCCGCGAGCCGCCGCCGGGGATGTCTCGAACGTTATCGCCGTGTGCGAGACGACGTGGGCGGCACGCCGATTCCCCGTCCTCCGCGGCCCTCGGGAACGAAACGGACCGTAGTCCGGTTAAGATCGGGCATGCCCAGCTCGAACTCCCCCACCCGGCAACCCGCGCTTTTCCTGTCCCACGGCGCCCCGCCGCTCGTCGACAGCCCCACCTGGGTCCGCCAGCTGGAGAAGCTTGCCGGCGAGCTCGCCCGTCCGACGGCGATCCTCATCGTGTCCGCGCACTGGGAGGCGGCACCCCTGACCATCGGCTCCACCGACTCCCGGACGCCGCTGACCTATGACTTCGGCGGCTTCCCGGAGAAGTACTACCGCGTCCGGTACCGGTCGCCCGGCGCGCCTGAACTGGCCCGACGCGTCGCCGCGATGATGCCCGACGGCGAACCGATCGCCCACGACCCCAACCGTCGCCTCGACCACGGCGCCTACGTGCCGATGACCGTCATGTATCCCGAGGCGGACATCCCGGTCCTGCAGATCTCCCTGCCGACCCTCGACCCCGAGCGGCTGCTCGAACTGGGCCGACGCCTCACACCGCTGCGTGACGAGGGCGTCCTGATCATCGGGTCCGGTTTCACCACCCATGGCCTGCCGTTCCTGCGCGACTGGCGACCGGAGGCGACTCCCCCGAGCTGGTCGGCCGAGTTCGACTCATGGGCTGCCGAACGGTTCGCCGCCGGAGATGTGGAGTCGCTCATCCGCTTTCGGCAGACCGCACCCGGCATGCCGTACGCACATCCGACGATCGAACACTTCGCGCCGCTGTTCGTCGCGCTCGGCGCGAGCGACGACGTCGAACAGCGCCCGGATCAGGTCATCGACGGGTTCTGGATGGGGCTGTCCAAGCGGAGCCTGGTGCTCGCCTAACCGTCCTCGGCCGTCGTCCGCTCGCGGGGTTCGACGTAGTCGGGACCGACGAGGTCCGGTGACGGGTCGAGGCGGGTCAGGCCGTTCCAGCAGAGGTTCACCAGATGGGCGGCGACGACCTCCTTCGACGGTTCCCGGACGTCGAGCCACCACTGGGCCGTAGACGACACCATGCCCACGAGGGCCTGCGCGTAGAGCGGGGCGAGGGCGGGATCGAAGCCGCGGCGTTCGAAGTCGCCGGCCAGGATGTGTTCGACCTGGCTCACCGCGTCGTTGAGAAGACTTGAGTAGGTGGCCGTTTCACCGGTCGACGCGGTGCTGTCGCCGCGGACGAGGATGCGGAACCCGTCCGTGCGCTCCTCCATGTAGGTGAGCAACGCGAGCGCGACCTGCTGGATGCGGTACAACGACCGGTTCTTCGACAGCGAGGCGGTCACCATCTCGAGCAGCGTCTCCATCTCGCGGTCGACGACGACCGCATAGAGACCTTCCTTGCCACCGAAGTGTTCGTACACGATCGGCTTGGAAACGCCTGCGCGCTGCGCGATCTCCTCGATGGAGGTGCCCTCGTAACCGCGTTCGGCGAACAGTCCGCGCGCCACCTCGATCAGCTGTAACCGCCTCTGTGCACCGGTCATCCGCGCCCGGGGTGCGCGCTGCACCTCGGCCGCACCCTCCGCCGGACGTCCGATCGCCATGCGCCAAGCCTAGGACGAGACGCCGCAGAATCACGAATGTTGCGCCACTTTCGCTCCCTGAGGTGCGAGCGTCTCTGCTCCCTGATCCACCCTCAGTACAGGCTCGACCAGTACGACCAGAAGCGCACCGCGATGAGCACGATCACGACCGCCACGAAGAGCACCAGGATCAGGGCGTGGCTGCGGGCGACCGCGAGTGCCACCCCGGATCGCGAGGTCAGGCCGCTCGCGTGGAGGTTGCGCACGCTGACGAAGACGAAGATCGGCAGGGTCACCGCCCACACGACCATGCAGTACGGGCACAGCGCGCCGATCGAGTAGAGGCTCGAGTAGATCAACCAGCAGATGAAGGTCATCGCCGCGGTCACGCCGACCTGCAGTCCCGCCCAGTACCAGCCCGCGAGACGAGCACCCGCGAGGATCGCCACGCCGGTGGTGATCACCACGGCGAAACCGGCGATGCCCAGCAACGGGTTCGGGAACCCGAACAGGGCGGCCTGCGGTTTGCCCATCACCGACCCGCAGCTCAGGACCGGGTTGAAGTTGCACGACGGCACGTAATCGGGGTTCTTGAAGAGTTCGATCCGTTCGACGGTGAGCACGAACGACGCCACGAAGCCGATCGCGCCGCCGACGGTCAGGACCCAGGCGACGATCCGCGTCCAGGAACGGACGGCTTCGGCGAGAAGGGCCCGGTCGTCGTCCGGGTCGAGCTCGGTCGTGGTCGGTGTCGCATCGGCGGGGGCGCTCTCACTCACCTCTCCAGGATGACACCGCCCGGAGTGGTCACCGCCGGTCGACGTGCGCGGAATCGTGCCGACTGTGGCCGAACGCAACCGGTGGAGGGTTATCCGCCCACGGTGAGGGTAAAGGCACGCGTGATCCGACAAATGTCGGCACCGGCTCACGTCGATGCGTAATGTCGCATTCACCAAAATGGGGATGGGAACACAACCGTGCAATTGTGGGATTACATCGGCGACAACGCTCGCTCCCTCACGTTCTTGACGTACCAACATGCGTCGCTGTCCTTCCAGACCGTGCTGGTCGGCACCCTCGTCGCCATCGCGGTCGCCGCGCTGGTCTACCGGCTCCCGCTGGCCTCGGCACTCACCTTGACGTCCAGTCGTGTGGCGCTGACGATTCCGTCGCTCGCCCTGCTCGCGCTGTTGATCGTCCCGTTCGGGCTCGGCGTGACACCGTCGTTCCTGATGCTCGCGTTCTTCGCGATGCTCCCGGTGATCGGCAACGCGGTGGTCGGCTTGCGTTCGGTGCCGCCCTCGGTCGTCGAATCCGCCCGCGGCATCGGACTTTCACGCTGGCGCATCCTGCTGACGGTCGAACTACCGATCGCGTGGCCGGTGATCCTGACCGGAATCCGGGTGTCCACGCAGATGATCGTCGGCGTCGCGGCGATCGTCGCCTACGTCCTCGGCCCCGGCCTGGGATCGCTGATCTTCAACGGCCTCGCACGACTCGGAGGCGCGAACGCCCTCGAATCAGCGCTGGCCGGAACGCTTCTCATCGTCATCATCGCGCTCGTCTTCGATGCTCTCCTGGTTCTGCTCGGCCGACTCACCATCTCCAAGGGACTCTCATGACCGACTCCACCACCGCCCCGTCGTCGAAAACCCCGACCGGCCAACCGTCGTCCGGCGCCAACGGTCGCGTCGTCACCGGCGAATCGATCCGCCTCGAAGGCGTCGTCAAGCGCTACCGGGGCCAGTCCAAGCCCGCGGTCGCACAACTCGACCTAGAGATCGACGCCGGTGACATCGTCGCCTTCGTCGGCCCGTCGGGTTGCGGCAAGACCACGACCCTCAAGATGATCAACCGGCTCATCGAGCCCACCGAAGGCCGGATCTACATCGGCGGACGCGATGTGACCGAGGAGAACCCGGACAAGCTCCGCCAATCCATCGGTTACGTCATCCAGTCCGGCGGACTCTTCCCCCACTGGTCGGTCAGCAAGAACATCGGCACCATCCCGCGAATCCTCAAGTGGGACAAGAAACGCATCGCCGAGCGCACCGAATACCTCATGGACCTGGTCGGACTCGACGCCGCGACCTTCGCCGACCGCCTACCCAAGGACATGTCCGGCGGTCAGCAGCAGCGCGTCGGCGTGGCCCGTGCGCTGGCGGCCGACCCGCCCGTCCTCCTGATGGACGAACCGTTCGGCGCCGTCGACCCCATCACACGAGCCCGCCTGCAGGACAAGCTCATCGCCATCCAGCACGAGCTGGGTAAGACGATCGTCGTCGTCACCCACGATTTCGAAGAGGCCACCAAACTCGGCGACAAGGTCCTCATCCTCTCCGAGGGCGGACACATCGAACAGTTCGCCCCGCCGGAGGAGATCCTCGCCAACCCGGCCAGCCCGTTCGTCGAGGAGTTCGTCGGTTCCGGCGCGACACTGGCCCACCTGACCCTCACCCGCGTGCGCGACGTCGAGTTCAAGCAGGTGGTCACCGCCCGTGTCGGCGAATCGTCCGGCGGCGTCGTCGCCCGCGCCCGGGCCGCCGGCGAGGAGTGGCTGGTCGTCGTCGACGATCACGGCCGGCCGCGCGCTTGGCCGAGCATCGCCGAGGTTGCCGCCAAACCCGAGGTGTCGGACTACCTCGACCCGCGGTTGCCCGTCGTCGCACAGTCGTCGACGCTCAACGACGCCCTCGACTCGATGCTCGCCACCAGCCAGGGCGGCGTCCTCGTCACCGACGGACGCGGCGCGGCGATCGGCGCGCTGAACATCGCGTCGGTGATGGAGGCGATCCGCGGACAGCTCGCGGATGTCCGCGACGACGACCACGTCGGCTACCTCGACCACACCGAGGGAACCGCGCCTGCCGAGACCCCGGTCGTCGCGGCCGACGACGAGTCCGCGCCCGCCGAACCGAGCGCCGAACGATGACCGCCGTCGCCGACGAGTCCGCGCGGGTCACCGCGGCGTCAGAGGCACCGGTCCAACCACCGCGCAATGGTTTCCGGCGCCGGTTCGCGAAGGTGCCCATCGATGTCTGGTTCGAACCCCTGGTGATCATCGTCATCGGCGTCGGGTTCCTGATCTGGTACCAGCGCACCACGTTCACCGAAACCGAGAGCGCCTCGATGTCGTGGCCGGCCCTACGGTCGACGATCCTCGACCACATCCAGCTCACGCTCACCGCCACCGTGATCGTGGTGTGCATCGCGATCCCGCTCGGCATCGCTCTGACCCGCCCATCCCTGAAGTGGCTCAACCCGATTGCGGTCAACATCGCCAACATCGGGCAGGCGGCCCCCGCCATCGGTCTGCTGGTGTTGTTCACATTCTGGCTCGGCACCGGCTTCAACACGGCGGTCGTCGGTCTCGTCGTCTACGCCGTGCTCCCGATCCTGCAGAACACGATCGTCGGTCTGCGCCAGGTCGACCAGCGGACGGTCGAGGCCTCCCGCGGCATCGGATTGTCCGCGGCACGAACGCTTTTCCAGGTCGAGCTGCCGCTCGCTGTTCCGGTGATCCTGAACGGCGTGCGCACCGCGCTGGTCATCCTGGTCGGTACCGCGACCCTGAGCACGTTCATCGGTGCGACGAGCCTCGGCACGCTCATCACCACCGGCATCACCCTGTTCCTGCCGAAACTGCTCGTCGCCGGCGCGATTCTGGTCGCACTCCTGGCGATGACGATCGACTGGCTCGGACGGCTCGTCGAACTGGCCGCGACACCGCGAGGAATCTCATGAGAAAGTCCGTCCTGGCCGTCGTCACGGCGATGCTCATGGTGGTGGTCGCGGGCTGCGGGCTGGTCAGCTCGTCGGGCACCTTCCGCGAGGCCTTCCTCACCGACGGGTCGACGCCCCTGGAGGGCACCAAGGTCCGGGTCACGTCGAAGAACTTCACCGAATCGGTTCTGTTGGGCAAGATCACCGCGACCTACCTCGGCGCGGCGGGTGCTGCGGTCGAGGACCTCACCAACGCACCGGGTTCGATGTCCTCACGGCAGGCGCTGCTCAACGGTGACGCCGACATCCTGTGGGAGTACACCGGTACCGCCTGGCAGACCTACCTGGGCGAGACGGAGACCATCTCCGACCCGAACGAGCTGTGGAAGCGGGTCCGCGACGCCGACCGCGCCAACGGCGCCGAGTGGCTGCCGCCGGCGTCGTTCAACAACACCTACGCGTTCGCGGCGTCGGCGCCCACGGCGAAGCGTCTCGACGTGAAGACGATGTCGGACATCACGAAGCTCCCCGTGTCCGAGCGGACGTTCTGCATCAATGACGAGTTCCTGAGCCGCGCCGACGGGATGATCCCGATGCTGAAGGCCTACGACATGCCACTCGGCACGCCCAACGGTGTGCCGAAGAATAACGTGACCACCATGGACTCCGGTGTCGTGTACACCTCGACGGCCAAGAGCGAACCCTGCAATTTCGGCATGGTGTACTCGACGGACGGTCGGATCAAGAACCTGGATCTCACAGTCCTCGAGGACGACCGGAAGTTCTTCCTGCCGTACAGCGGATGCGTCGTCGTCAGCACCAAGCTCAACGAGCAGGCGCCGGAGATCGCCGAACTGATGGCGCCGGTGTCGACCAAGCTGACCGACTCGGTGATGCAGGAACTCAACGGCCGCATCGACATCGACGGCGAAGACCCCGCCGACGTCGCCTACGACTGGCTGAAGGAAGAGGGGTTCATCGCCTAGCGGCGCACACGCTTCGCGAGAGCTCCCCCACCAGGACTCGAACCTGGAATGCCTGAACCAAAATCAGAAGTGTTGCCGATTACACCATGGGGGAATACTGCGCTGACGATTGTGCCACAGGCCCGCGGCGCACCGACCCGGGCACTCTCGTCAGCAAGACCTCATTTCGACGCCGCGACTTCGATCGAGGTCGCGGCGTCGAGATGACGTCTGGGGGTCAGTCCTTCGGGCCGCCGGCGACGTAGACGACCTGTCCGGAGACGAAGCCCGCGCCCTCGCTGATGAAGAACGACGCGGTGTGGGCGATGTCCTCGGGGACGCCGACGCGGTTCACCGGGATCTGGGCGGCGGCGGCCTTCTTGAAGTCCTCGAAGGGCACGCCGACGCGCTCGGCGGTGGCGGCGGTCATCTCGGTCTCGATGAAGCCGGGGGCGATGGCGTTGGCGGTGACGCCGAACTTGCCCAGCTCGATGGCCAGGGTCTTGGTGAAGCCCTGCATGCCGGCCTTGGCGGCCGAGTAGTTGACCTGGCCGCGGTTGCCGAGAGCCGAGGTGCTCGACAGGTTGACGATGCGACCCCAGCCGGCGTCGACCATGTACTTCTGGGCCGCCTTGGTGACGTTGAAGGCACCGCGCAGGTGGACGGCCATGACGGCGTCCCAGTCCTCGACGGTCATCTTGAACAGCAGGTTGTCGCGGGTGATGCCGGCGTTGTTGACGACGACGGTCGGTCCACCGAGCTCGGCAGCGACCTTCTCGACGGCGGCCTGGACCGACGCCTCGTCGGCGACGTTCGCACCGACGGCGATGGCCTTGCCGCCCTTGTCGGTGATGGCCTTGACGGTGTCGGCGCAGGCGTCGGCGTCGAGGTCCAGGACGGCCACGGCGAGGCCGTCGTCGGCGAGTCGCTTGGCCACGGCAGCACCGATGCCCCGTGCCGCGCCGGTGACGATCGCGGTCTTCTGCGTGCTCATTCATACCTCCGTTGGTCAGGTGTGCGGGCCGGTCGCCCGGCCCGCGCTGGTCCGCTCCCCGCCTGCGCGTCGAAGCCGAACGCCCAAGGCGCGCCGATCGAACGCTCGGGGAAACGCGGTCCCCTGTGTTCTATCAGGTGAGGTCCGAAGACGTGTGTTCCATCACGTGACGGCGCCGCATTCAGCGAGAATCGGTGCGGCGCGTTATCGGAACCGCAGTACCGGTGCGTAGGATCGCACCCGACGTGAACACCGATCAGGAAGAGGGTGGGCATTCGATGTCGGGAACGTCGTCATCTGTGGCCGTGATCGTGCTGGCCGCGGGTGCCGGTACCCGGATGAAGTCCAAGACCCCCAAAATCCTCCATACGATTGCCGGCCGATCACTCCTGGGCCACTCGCTCCACGGCACCTCGGGCATCGATCCCGAGCACCTCGTCGTCGTGGTCAGCCACGAGCGTGAGCTGGTCTCCGCAGCCGTCGCCGACCTCGCCACCGCACTGGGCCGCGAAATCGCGATCGCCGAGCAGGACGAGCCGCGCGGCACCGGCGACGCCGCCCGCGTCGGACTCACCGCACTCCCCGACGACTTCGACGGAACCGTCATCGTCACCGCCGCCGACGTCCCGCTCCTCGACGCCGACACCCTCCGCGGCCTCATCGGGACCCACACCGCCGACGGCGGCGCCGCGGTCACCCTCACCAGCTTCATCGCCGACGACCCGACCGGTTACGGACGCATCATCCGCGCCGACGACGACTCGGTGCGCGCCATCGTCGAACACAAGGACGCATCTCCCGAGCAGCGGGCCATCACCGAGGTCAACGCCGGCGTCTACGCCGTCGACGCCACCGCGCTGCGGGACGGACTGTCGAAGCTGTCGACCGACAACGTCCAGGGCGAGTTCTACCTCACCGACATCGTCGAGATCGCCCGCGAGGCCGGCCAGGCCGTCCGCGGGTTCACCGTCGCCGATCCCGTGCTCGTCGCCGGCTGCAACGACCGCGCGCAGCTCGCCGACCTCGGCGCCGAGCTCAACCGCCGGATCATCCGCCGCCACCAGGTCGACGGCGTCACCGTCGTCGACCCGGCCACCACCTGGATCGACATCGACGTGACGATCGAACCGGATGTGCGCATCGAACCCGGCACCCAGCTCTACGGCCGTACCCACGTCGCCGCCGACGCGGTCGTCGGGCCCGACACCACGCTCACCGACGTCACGATCGGCGAGGGCGCCCATGTCATCCGCACCCACGGCAGCGACGCCGTCATCGGCGGCAGCGCCTCGGTCGGTCCGTTCGCCTACCTGCGCCCGGGCACCGTGCTGGGCGTCGCGGGCAAGATCGGGACCTTCGTGGAGACCAAGAACTCGACGATCGGCGACGGCTCCAAGGTCCCGCACCTCACCTACGTCGGCGACGCCACGATCGGCGAGCACACGAACATCGGGGCGTCGAGCGTTTTCGTCAACTACGACGGCGTGAACAAGCACCGCACGGTGATCGGCGACCACTGCCGCACCGGCTCGGACAACATGTTCGTCGCCCCGGTGAGCATCGGTGACGGGGCATATACCGGCGCCGGAACCGTCGTGCGGCAAAATGTACCGCCGGGAGCCCTCGCGGTCTCGGCGGGAACACAACGTGTCATCGAGGACTGGGTCGTGCGCAAGCGGCCCGACACCGCGGCGGCACAGGCAGCCATCGAGGCACTCGGCAACGCCTCTGCGGCACGCGACAAGGACTCCGGGCCCGCCTAGCGGACCCGAAAACCCCTGCCGTTCGCGGCAGGACGCCCCAACTGATCGAAACCGAAACGGACAGAAGAGTTTTCATGACCTGGACCACCGACAACCAGAAGAACCTGATGCTGTTCTCTGGTCGTGCCCACCCCGAACTGGCTGAAGCAGTCGCCGAAGAACTGGGCATCAAGGTGACCCCCCAGACGGCACGCGACTTCGCCAACGGCGAGCTGTTCGTCCGTTTCGAGGAGTCCGTTCGCGGCTCGGACGCGTTCGTGCTGCAGAGCTGCCCCTACCCGCTGAACCAGTGGGTCATGGAAGCCCTGATCATGATCGATGCGCTCAAGCGTGGTTCGGCCAAGCGCATCAGCGTGATCCTGCCGTTCTACCCCTACGCCCGCCAGGACAAGAAGCACCGCGGACGCGAGCCCATCTCGGCCCGCCTCATCGCCGACCTGCTCAAGACCGCGGGCGCCGACCGCATCATCACGGTCGACCTGCACACCGACCAGATCCAGGGCTTCTTCGACGGTCCCGTCGACCACATGCACGCCCTCGGCCAGCTCGCCGGCTACGTCTGCGACAACTACGGCACCGACAACGTGACCGTCGTGTCGCCGGACTCCGGTCGCGTGCGCGTCGCCGAGAAGTGGGCCGACGCCCTCAGCGGCGCTCCCCTGGCCTTCATCCACAAGACCCGCGACCCGCTGGTTCCCAACCAGGTCAAGTCGAACCGCGTGGTCGGTGAGGTCGAGGGACGCACCTGTGTCCTGATCGACGACATGATCGACACCGGCGGCACCATCGCCGGCGCGGTCCGCGTCCTCAAGGAGGCCGGTGCCGGCGACGTCATCATCGCCACCACCCACGGCGTCTTCTCCGACCCGGCCGCCGAGCGTCTCGCCGGCTGCGGCGCCAAGGAGGTCATCGCGACCGACACGCTGCCCATCCCGCCCGAGAAGCGTTTCGAGAACCTGACCGTCCTGTCGATCGCCCCGCTGCTCGCACAGACGATCCGCGAGGTCTTCGAAAACGGCTCGGTCACAAGCCTGTTCGACGGTATCGCCTAGTCTTCTCAGCCCCTCTCACCACCGCGCCCGGATGTTCTCGCGAACATCCGGGCGCGGTGTTTTGGTGGGGGCGAAATGAGGTCGCACCGGCTAGGCTCCGGCCATCCGCCGGGTCTCCGACGGCGCGACGCCGTACTTGCGTCGGTAGGCGGCGGCGAAGCGGCCGGTGTGCATGACGCCCCAGCGAGTCGAGATGTCGGTGACGGTCGAGGTGCCGCCGCAGGTCAGCAGGTCGTTGTGGATGCATTCGAGCCGGACGTCGAGCACGTACTCCATCGGGCTCATCCCCACGCATTCGCGGAAACCCTGCTGCAGGCGGCGGGCGCTGACCGTCCCGATCTCCGCCAGTTCACCCACGGTCCACGGTCGTGCCGGGTCGGCGTGGATGGCGTCGATGACGCGCTTGACCATGCGCGGCCGGGTGCCGGCCAGCGGATCGTCGGTCTCGGGTAGCGCCGCGAGAACCAGTGCGGTGGTGAGCATTCCGCCAAGCTGCTCGGCCATCCGCGGGTTGCGCAGCAGGATGCTGTCACACTGCGCGACCTGCTGGCGCGCCGACCGCATCAGTCCCAACCATTCGGCACCGGCCCCGGTCCGCAGGTCGAGTTGCCGGGTCAGCGATCGGCCGGGCCGTCCGGCGATCCGGTCGATCTCGCGCTGCAGATAGTCGCGCTCGACCTTGAAACCGATGATCTCGCAGGTCTTGCTCCAGTTGGTGATGACTGTCGGGGTGTCGGGCGGGTTGAGTGTCGCCTGCCCCGGTTCGGAGACGATCTCCCGGCCGTCGGTCACCGAGGCGATGCTGCCGGACAACGGGATGTTGATGGCCCACGCCCCAGGATGGTCGGAGTCGATCGAGACATCCGCGCCGAAGCCGATCCGCGCGAGCACCGTCGAGCCGATGGCCGTCGATTCCAGTCGATAGTTCGAGGCGTCGTCACGGGACAGCGGGCGCAGCTCATGCGGGAAGTACGCATCTGCGACGACCTCGTGGACCTCGTCCCAGTCCGCGATCCCCGACTCCACGACGCGACGGGGCGTCGGTGTCTGCTGCGACATCGATCCCCCTGCGTGGTCGGTCCCCGAGGTAAGTGGCTCTGCCCTCACGAGGTCCAGCGTAACTGTGACTGCCATCACTTCCGGTAGGTGGCAGCGATCCAGATCGCATCGTTGCGCACATCGGATCGACCCTTCGCAATCCGGATCGACGGATTGTGACGGCGGTCATACGTTTGGTCGCACCGCCACACCAGACACCCACCAGCCACTGCCAGAGCAAAGGAGCTGATCCCCATGGACCAACGCACGATGCGCAACATCTTCGGACAGTTCGCCACCGGCGTCACCGTCATCACCTGCGCGAACGACGAGGGCACCCCGCACGGCGCGACGGTCACCGCGTTCACCCCGATCTCGATCGAGCCCCGGCTCTGCCAGGTCACGCTGACCCGCAAGTCGAAGGCTTGCGCCTACCTCGACGACGCACCGTTCGCGGTGAACATCCTCAAGTCGGATCAGCTCGACACCGCCATGCACTTCGCCGGCAAGCCGCAGGACCACGGGCCGGAATGGAGCGCGGACTGGCTCGTCCCCGCGCTGGCCGGCAACGCCGCGACCCTCATCTGCAACCCCTGGGCGTCCTACGACGGCGGCGACCACGTCATCTACGTCGGCGAGATCGTCGACGCCCACGTCGACACCGAAGCCGAGCCGCTCCTGTTCTACCGCAGCAAGTTCCACGACCTCGGCGAGACCTCCGGCGCCGCCGCGTACTGCGGCAGCCTCGACGATCCGCACAGCCGCTGGTTCGATGCCACCGCCCGGTTCACCCCGAGCTGCGTACCGCTCTCTGCGGTCTCCTGACCGACCATCCGCCCACCGACCACATCACCTGTCGCACAACCGAAGTGAGGACAATCATGACCGCTATCGACATCGCCCCCGACACCGAGACCACCGAGGCGACGACCGTCGACCGCTCGAAGGTGAACGTCGCCGCCGACTCCGAGGCGAACCGCACCGAGAACTTCGCCTCCAAGCCGATGACCGGCGACGAGTACATCGAGTCGCTACGCGACGACCGCGAGATCTGGCTCAACGGTGAGCGCGTCAAGGACGTGACAACCCACGAGGCCTTCCGCAACCCGATCCGGATGACCGCGCGCCTCTACGACGCGATGCACGACCCGGCGACGAAGGACAAGGTCACCGCACCCACCGACACCGGCAACGGCGGCGTGACGATGCCGTTCTTCCGCGCACCGAAGTCGGCCGACGACCTACGCGCCGACCGTGACGCCATCGCCACCTGGGCGCGGATGACCTACGGCTGGATGGGCCGCAGCCCCGACTACAAGGCCAGCTTCCTCGGCACCCTGCACGCCAACTCCGAGCTGTACGCACCGTTCCAGGCCAACGCCGAACGCTGGTACAAGGAATCGCAGGAGAAGGTCCTGTACTGGAACCACGCGATCATCAACCCGCCGGTCGATCGCCAACTGCCGCCGGACGAGGTCGGCGATGTGTTCATGAAGGTGGAGAAGGAGACCGACGCCGGCCTCATCGTCTCCGGCGCCAAGGTCGTCGCCACCGGTTCGGCGATCACCAACTACAACTTCATCTCCCACTACGGCCTGCCGATCAAGAAGAAGCAGTTCGCCCTCATCTGCACCGTGCCGATGGACGCCCCGGGCGTGAAGCTCATCTGCCGCTCGTCGTACACCCAGCAGGCCGCCGTCATGGGCACCCCGTTCGACTACCCGCTGTCGAGCCGGATGGACGAGAACGACACCATCTTCGTCTTCGACAAGGTGCTCGTGCCCTGGGAGAACGTCTTCATGTACGGCGACGTCGACAAGATCAACGCCTTCTTCCCGCAGTCCGGCTTCCTCCCCCGCTTCACCCTGCAGGGCTGTACCCGTCTCGCGGTCAAACTCGACTTCATCGCCGGGCTGCTCCTCAAGGCGCTCGACTGCACCGGCGCGGGCGGGTTCCGCGGCGTGCAGACCCGCGTCGGTGAGGTCATCGGTTGGCGAAACCTGTTCTGGTCGTTGAGCGATGCCATGGTCAACAACCCCGAGCCGTGGATCGGCGACACGGTCATCCCCAAGCTCGAGTACGGCCTGACCTACCGGATGTTCGCCCAGCAGGGCTACCCGCGCGTCAAGGAGATCATCGAACAGGACGTCGCCTCCGGGCTGATCTACCTGCCGTCGAGCTCGGCGGACTTCAAGAGCCCTGACGTCCGTCCGTACCTGGACAAGTACGTCCGCGGTTCCGACGGCATCCTCGCCGTCGATCGCGTGAAGGTCATGAAGGCGCTGTGGGATTCGATCGGCAGCGAGTTCGGCGGCCGCCACGAACTCTACGAGCGCAACTACGCCGGCAACCACGAGGGCGTGAAGGCCGAGCTGCTCATGTTCGCCGACGCCCGCGGCACCGTCGGGGAGATGAAGGGTCTCGCCGAGCAGTGCCTGTCCGAGTACGACCTCGACGGCTGGACGGTCCCGGACCTCATCGGCAACGACGACGTCAGCTACTTCGGCAACCGCTGACCTTCTCTGGCACAGCTCTTCCCGACCACACAGCTCGCGAACCAGGAGACACCATGACCACCATCGAACGCCCCCCGGCCCCCGTCGGATCCCCCAGCATCGACTCCCCGACCGCCGCCGGTTCCGGCAGTGCCGCCACCGCGGCCTTCGCCGGCCACCGGTTCACCGCCGACACCTCGCCGGAACGCCTGTCGGCCATCGCATCCGAGGCCTTCGCCGGTTTCAGCGCACTGATCGACAAGTACGAGATCACCTACGACGAGTACCGGGTCCTCAAGCAGTGGCTCATCGACGTCGGCGAGGGCGGTGAATGGCCGCTGCTGCTCGACGTGTTCGTCGAACACGACATCGAGGAGGTCAACTCGCGGAAGTACTCGGGCACCAAGGGAAGCATCGAGGGTCCGTACTACCTCCCCGACGCCCCGCTGCTGCCCGCACGCTGCACCCTGCCGATGCGCAGCGTCGACGCCCGCGAGACACCGTTCGTCATGCACGGCCAGGTCACCGACCTCGACGGCAACCCGATGGCCGGTGCGACCATCGAGATCTGGCACGCCGACGCCGAGGGCTACTACTCGGGGTTCGCGCCGCACCTCCCGGCTTGGAACCTGCGCGGCACCGTGGTCACCGACGGTGAGGGACGCTACGAGATCACCACGATCCAGCCCGCGCCGTACCAGATCCCGACCGACGGACCGACCGGCAAGTTCATCGAGGCCGCCGGCTGGCACCCGTGGCGACCTGCGCATCTGCACCTGCGGGTGGCAGCCAAGGGCCGGCATCCGATCATCACCCAGCTGTACTTCAAGGGTGGTGACTGGCTCGACGACGACGTCGCCTCGGCAACCAAGCCGGAACTGCTCCTCGATCCGAAGCCCGACGCCGACGGCCGGAACGTCGTGCAGTACGACTTCGCACTCGACCCCGAGTAGCGATCCCACCCGCAGAACGGGTACGCGAGCGGTCCGGGTTCTCCCCCTCTGGAGCCCGGGCCGCTTTGCGCTGGGTACGGTGTCTTTCGTGGACGCGACGATCTATCACAACCCGAAGTGCTCGACCTCGCGCAAGGCGCTGCAGGCCCTCCGCGACGCCGGTATCGAGCCGGCCGTCGTCAAGTACCTCGACGAGCCCTACACCCGCGAACAGCTGGTGCAACTGCTCGCCGACGCCGGGCTCACCCCGGCGCAGGCCGTGCGCAAGCGCGAAGCCCTCTACAAAGAACTCGACCTCGCGTCGGCCACCGACGAGGCGATCCTCGACGCGATGGTCGAACATCCGATCCTCGTCGAGCGCCCGATCGTGGTGACCGACAAGGGGACCCGCATCCCGCGGCCGTTCGAGAAGCTCGACGAGATCCTCTGAAGGGGCGTCGGTCCCGGATGAACGGGACCTTCGTCGCGCCCGCACGCGGGCCGGTGACCATCGTGTACAGCTCTGTGCCAGAACGGGATTGCGGGTTCCGGTAACCCTCGAGCGCGGTTAGCATCGGCTCCATGAGCTACGAAGCGAAGATGATCATCCTGTCCACCGAGAACCTGGACGAGTCGATCAAGTTCTACACCGAGACGTTGGGCATGTCGCTGAAGTTCCGCGACGGCGCCCACTTCGCCGCCCTCGACGGCGGTCCGGTGACGATCGCGCTCGCCACCGCAGTCGACCACCCGATACCCGGCAAGGTCGTCGTCGGCATCAAGACCGCCGATGTCGATGCCGCGGCGAAGGCGATCGAGGCCGACGGCGGCGCCATCGTGAAGGGTCCGTACGACGACGCGCACGAGCGCCGTGCCGTGGTGTACGACAACCAGGGCAACGGGCTCGTGTTCTACAGCCCGCTCAACCGTTAGGCGGCGATCGGCAGCGGCTTCTGTACCGACGGCAGGGCCAGCGCCGCGATTCCGCGCAGCAGGCCCTTCGCCATGTCGAAGTAGTCGAAGTAGTCGCGCCACACCACGATCCGGCCCTCGCGGATCTCGAAGCGGCCGCAGACCCAGAACTGCAGATGCAGCCGCCCGAAACGCAATTCGTCGACGCGTTCGGTGAGCACGACACCCGCGTCGTCGGAACTGGCGTTGAGCATCCGGTAGTTGAAGCCCACCCACGACTTCTTCGCGACGCCGCCGAGCACACCGGCGACCTTGCGCTTGCCGTGGATGGTCGGCAGCGAGACGTTGGTGTAGGCGATGTCGTCGTCGATGGTGTCCAGTGCACCGGCGATGTCCTCGCGCGCGAATGCGTCGAGCAGGGCCGTCACGATCTCGATCGGGGTCTGTGAGGTCATGGCAGCCCAGTATGCCGGGACGGTGCTCGCTGTGGGCCGCGATGTGACATCTCGGCAGGTCATCGACTATCCTTGCTCCCGTTGTCTCGGCGAGGGTGACCCAGTCACCGTGATCGGCGCGACCATCGCAGTCTCCTCGGGGGCCCTCACGCGGCCCGGTGGGTGCCCGCGGTCGGTATCCGTGCCCGTTGCTCGTCGCGACGGACGAACGACCGCAACCACTGATCAGAGGAGATCACCATGGCTACTCAGGCCTCGAAGCTGGCTGTCACCACCCGTACCGAAAAGGGCAAGGGCGCCGCTCGCCGCGCACGTCGCGAGGGCAACGTTCCCGCCGTGCTCTACGGCCACGGCACCGACCCGCAGCACCTGCACCTCCCGGCCCGCGACTTCGCCGCGATCCTGCGTAACAACGGCCTGAACGCCATCATCGATCTCGACATCGAGGGCACCAGCCAGCTCGCGCTCACCAAGCAGGTCGACGTCCACCCGATCCGCAACTACATCGAGCACGCCGACCTGCTCATCGTCCGCCGCGGCGAGAAGGTGACCGTCGAGGTCGCCATCGTCGTCGAGGGTGACCCCGCACCGGGCACCCTGGTCACCTCCGACGCCAGCGTCGTCGAGGTCGAGGCCGACGCCCTGTCGATCCCCGAGCAGATCGTCGTCAGCGTCGAGGGTGCCGAGGCCGGCACCGCGATCCACGCCTCCGACCTGGACCTGCCGGAGGGCGTCACCCTGATCGCCGATCCGGAAACCCTGATCGTCGCCGTCAACGAGGCACAGGCTGCGGCCACCTCCTCCGACGCCGACGCCGAAGGTGCCGAGGATGAGGCTGCCGAGGCTCCCGCGGAGTCGGAGTAATCCGACCCCCGACTGCTCTGCGCGAGTGGTGAAAATCCCTAAGTGGTGAAAATTATTGTCGGACTCGGTAATCCCGGGTCCAAGTACGAGAAGACGAGGCACAACGTCGGCGCGATGGTCGCCGACGGCCTCGTCGACTCGGCAGGCGAGCGCTGGAAGGTCCACAAGAAGTCCGGTGCGGAGGTCGCCGAGGTTCGCCTCGGCGGCCGGTCTGTTCTCGTGGCGAAGCCACGCGTCTACATGAACGAGTCCGGTCGACAGATCGGTCCGCTGGCCAAGTTCTATTCGGTCGCGCCCGCCGATCTCATCGTCATCCACGACGAGCTCGACATCGACTTCGGTCTCGTGCGCCTCAAACGCGGCGGCGGAGAGGGCGGCCACAACGGGCTGCGATCGATCAGCCAGGTCATGGGCACCCGCGACTACCTGCGTGTGCGGATGGGCATCGGCCGTCCGCCCGGGCGTCAGGATCCCGCCGACTTCGTGCTCAAGCCGTTCCCGTCCGCCGACCGCGCCGAGGTCGAGCTGATGATCCGCAACGGCTGCGACGCCGTCGAACTCCTCGTCTCCCAGGACCTCGAGAGCGCACAGAACACCGTGCACGCCTGGTAGACGCGCACGGTGCTCTCCCCTCGTTGCGGCCCCTATGCGTTCTCCTTGCGGAACACCGATGTGCCCCACCAGGTTCCGAGTGCGGCGAGGATGAGTGAGGCGATCACTCCCCACAGGACCTGAGCGCTGGCGAGGTCGCCGCCGAAGGTGTCGCGCACGGCGTCGACGACCCAGCGGAACGGCATGAAGTCGCTGAGCCCCTGTAGCCACGTCGGTCCGAGCGTCATCGGCAGCAGGATTCCCGACAGCAACAGCACCGGCATCATCACCATGTTGATGAGCGGGGCCATCACGTCCTCGCTCTTCGTCGTCAGTGCCAGCGCATTCGACGCCGCGGCGCACGCACCGCCGATGAGCAGTGTGATGACGATGCCGAGGATCACGCCGACGATCGATCCGCGCATCCCCATGGCGAATCCGAGGGTCACCAGGATCAGCGCCTGCACCAGCAGCTGCAACATGTCGCGCATCAGACGACCGGTGAGCAGAGCCGTGCGGCTCGCCGGGGTGACCCGCTCGGCCTCGATGACCCCCTCCCGCCATTCGCCGATCAGGCTGAAGCCGGCGAACAGCGCCCCGAACAGCCCCAGCTGCACGAGAAGTCCCGGCACCAGGAAGGTGTACGGGTTGTCCGCGCCGCCCGGGAACTGGGAGACCAGCGGTTTGAGCAGCGGTCCGAACAGCAGCAGATAGAGGATCGGCTGCATGACGCCGATCAGGACCCAGGCGGGGTTGCGCAGGTTCATCCGGATCTGACGGCGGAAGACGATGGTGCTGTCGCGGAAGAAGCTGTTCATCGGGCGACCTCCTGCTCGGTGCGACGGGCTGACTCGTCGGAAGTGGTTGCGGCAGAACCGGGTTCCTTGTCGGTCGGGTCACCGCCGGGGTCGCGTTCGGTTTCGGCGTCGCGCAGGGATCGGCCGGTGAGGGTCAGGAAGACGTCGTCGAGCGTCGGACGGATGACCTCGATCGAATCGAGTGAGATACCCGAGGCGTCGAGGTCGCGGAGGAGTCCCGGCACCGCCCGGCCGGCACGCGGCACCCGGCCCCGGACGTGGCGGCCGTCCACCTCGATCCGGCCGCCACCGTTGCCGCCGCTGACCGAGGCGAGCTTCTCGGCAGCCGTCGTCACCGCGGCGGCGTCGGCGACCTCTAGCGCGACCAGATCGCCGGAGACCTGCGCCTTGAGGTTGTCCGGGGTGTCCGCCGCGACGATCCGCCCGTTGTCGATGATGAGAATCCGGTCCGAGAGTTCGTCCGCCTCCTCGAGATAGTGCGTCGTGAGGAAGATCGTCGCGCCGCGCTCGGTCCGCAATCGGCGGATGTGTTCCCAGAGGTTGGCGCGGGCCTGCGGGTCGAGGCCCGTCGTCGGCTCGTCGAGGAACACCAGCGACGGTTCGTGGACGAGTCCCATCACGATGTCGAGGCGCCGCTTCTGGCCACCGGACATGTTCTTCGGCATACGTTCCCACAGTCCGTCGAGCTGCAGTTCGGAGAACAGCGCCTGCCCGCGACGCGTCGCCTCGGCCCGCGACAGTCCGTAGAGCATCCCGTGGTCGACGATCTCGTCGCCGGCTTGGGCCTGACTGAATGTGCCCCCGGCCTGGGACACGTAACCGATGCTGCGGCGCACCGACACCGGATCGGCGACGACGTCGTAGCCGTTGACCGTCGCGGTACCCGCGGTCGGCCGCAACAGCGTGGTCAGCATCCGCAGCGTCGTCGTCTTACCGGCCCCGTTGGGCCCGAGGAAGCCGACCACCTCTCCCTCGGCGACGTCGAGGTCGACGCCGTCGACGGCTCGCACCTCGCGCTTCTTCTTTCCCTTCCCGGTGGTGAACACCTGGACCAGACCACGAGCATGGATCATGCGGACTCCCCTTCATTTCGACGCCGACGTGATGTGTCGACCGATCTGGGGCCCAGTTTTCATCGCAAAGAGGACACATTCGGTCCGCTTCGGCGGTGGATACCGAAATCGGTCGGTAACGATGTGCGAGGGGGATGCGGTACTTCCTAGTAAGTGGCCGGGTGAGTACCGTCATATGTCGGGTCACATATTCGGAAGGAAGACCATGGCAGTCATCGCGGACACCTCAGGGATCAACAACATCGGCATGCTCGGGATCGGCGCCTATCGCCCCGAGCGTGTGGTGACCAACGACGAGATCTGCGAGCACATCGATTCCTCCGACGAGTGGATCTACACCCGCACCGGCATCAAGACCCGCCGCTTCGCCCGCCGCGACGAGAGCGTCATGGAGATGTCGGTCAACGCCGGACGCAAGGCCATCGCCAACGCCCTGCTGCACGGTTCCGACATCGACGCGGTCATCCTCGCCACCAACACGCACCTGCTCCTGACCCCGGCCGGCGCGACCAAGGTGGCCACCGAACTCGGCTGCAACGGCGTCCCCGCCTTCGACGTCACCGTCGGCTGCGCCGGTTTCGGCTACGGCATGGCCCTCGCGTCGGACATGATCCGCGGCGGCAGCGCCACCAACGTGCTGGTCATCGGCGCCGAGCAGCTCTCGGTGGCCCTCGACATGACCGACCGCACCAACTGCTTCATCTTCGGCGACGGCGCCGGCGCCGTGGTCGTCGGACCCACCGAGGAGCAGGAACTCGGCCCGGTGGTCTGGGGTTCGGACGGCTCGCAGTTCAACGCCATCCGCCAGGACTTCGACTGGGTGACCTTCCTCGACGGTGACCGCGTCCAGCGCCCGTACCTGCGCATGGAGGGCACCGCGGTGTTCCGCTGGGCCGCCTTCGAGATGGGCAAGGTCGCCGTCCGCGCCCTCGAGGCCGCCAAGATCGGCTCCGAGGACCTCGACGTCTTCGTCCCGCACCAGGCCAACGCGCGCATCAACGAGCTGCTCGCCAAGAACCTGAAGCTGCGCGACGACGCCGTCGTCGCCAACGACATCGAGTACACCGGCAACACCTCCGCGGCGTCGATCCCGCTCGCCATGGAAGACCTGCTCTCCACCGGCAAGGCGCAGCCCGGCCAGACCGCGCTCCTCCTCGGCTTCGGCGCCGGCCTCTCCTACGCCTCGCAGGTCGTCAAGCTTCCCCCGGTGCCGTTCGAGTAAGACCCCTCCTTCCAGATGCGGCAGTTGGTCCCGGAATCCGGGACCAACTGCCGCATCTGTTTCAGGCGGCGAGAGCCTGACGGACGCGGTCGACGACGTACCCAGGACGTTCCTTGAGATCAGCCCACGTGAAGTTCAGGACCGTCCAGCCCTGCGCGATCAGGTCGTTTCGACGACGCCGGTCGCGCTGGAAGGTCTCGGCGTCGCGGTGGTACGCCATCCCGTCGATCTCGACGGCGAGCATCCGGTCCGGGAAAGCGACGTCCACGAAGTAGCCGTCGACGGGATGGTTGGACACGAATCCGTCGACCCCTCCCTGTCGAAGCAGATCGACTGCGAGGCGCTCGGCCTCAGAGCGAGCGCCCTCCTCGACCCCGGCGATCAGAGACGCAATACCCGGTGCATCCGCCCTCCTACGTCGGCGCTCCGCTGCGGTTCGCAACTGCTCGATCGACACGCGGCGCAACAACAGTGCGGCATCGAGGACCGTGCTGTCCTTCTCGACCGAGGCCTCCAGCACAGACAGCGGCAACGAGGTGACCAGCAGATCTTCCCGGGTGACCGTCTCGGCGTCCTCGAGCTTCCGATACCGGATACGAACGCCGCCGACCGACTTCGCGTGCCTCGACCGCGGTGCGGTCACCGTCAGCTTCTTCGGTGGATCATCGACGATCCCGTGCCACCATGCAGCGCCCAGACCGGACAGGGCGGCACCGCGACCGACTTCGGCGACTGCGAGCCGAGCACGCGTCCTGGCCGTGACCGGGTGGTCGGCAAGCGTATAGACCCCACGCGACCGAGGTGTCCACAGCCCGGAGGCCACACGTCGATGGACACCCGACTTCGTCATCCCGAACTCGAGGGCTTCGGCGATCGTCACGACGCCGTCGCGGGCGAGCGCGTGACGCCGGAGGCGGGAAGGCGTCTGCACGACGATTGGACGCACCGACCCCCACATCGGTTCCCAGGATCTGGGATTGCGGCAATTGGTCCGGTATACCGGCACCAACTGCCGCAACATCATTGATGGTGAGTTTGGAGCCCTCCCACCAGCCGAGTAGCCTCGAATCTCGTGAGTTCTGACGTCGCAACCGAGGTCAAGCGCCGACGTACCTTCGCGATCATCTCCCATCCGGACGCCGGTAAGTCGACCATGACCGAGGCCTTGGCGCTGCATGCGCGCATGATCAGCGAGGCGGGTGCGATCCACGGCAAGGCGGGACGCAAGTCCACCGTCTCCGACTGGATGGAGATGGAGAAGGCCCGCGGCATCTCGGTCAGCTCCACCGCGCTGCAGTTCAACTACCTCGCCGAGCACAGCGAGCCGGGCATCCCGAGCGTCATCAACCTCGTCGACACCCCCGGTCACGCCGACTTCTCCGAGGACACCTACCGCGTGCTGACCGCGGTCGACGCGGCGGTGATGCTCATCGACGCCGCGAAGGGCCTCGAGCCGCAGACGCTGAAGCTCTTCCAGGTGTGTCGCCATCGCGGCATCCCGGTGATCACGGTCATCAACAAGTGGGACCGTCCCGGTCAGACGCCGCTCGAGCTGATCGACGAGATCACCGAGCGCATCGGCCTCACCCCGACGCCGCTGTTCTTCCCGGTCGGCATCGCCGGCGACTTCCGCGGTCTGCTCGACCGCCGCACCGGCAAGTACGTGCACTTCACCCGCACTGCCGGCGGCGCCAAGATCGCCCCGGAAGAGATCATGAGCGCCGACGACGCGGCGGCACGTGAGGGCGACGAGTGGACGGCCGCCGTCGAGGAGAGTGAACTGCTCTCCGAGATGGGCCAGGACCACGACCAGGAGATGTTCCTCGCCGGCCAGACCTCGCCGATGATCTTCGCCTCGGCGATGCTGAACTTCGGTGTGCGGCAACTGCTCGAGGTGCTCGTCGAGCTGGCTCCCCCGCCCGCCGGCCGCGTCGACATCGAGGGCAGGGAACGTCCGGTCACCGACCCGTTCAGTGCCGTCGTGTTCAAGGTGCAGGCCGGCATGGACTCGAGTCATCGAGATCGCTTGGCGTACATGCGGATCGTGTCCGGCGAGTTCGAACGCGGCATGGTCGTCACCCACGCGCAGACCGGGAAACCGTTCGCCACCAAGTACGCCCAGGCCGTCTTCGGCCGGGACCGGTCCACCGTCGACACCGCCTACCCGGGCGACGTCGTCGGCCTCGTGAACGCGACCGCACTGGCCCCCGGTGACACCCTCTTCGACGGCCCGAAGGTGCAGTTCCCGCCGATCCCGTCGTTCGCGCCCGAACACTTCTCGACGCTGCGTGCAACCACCGCCGACAAGTACAAGCAGTTCCGCAAGGCGATGGATCAGCTCGACAGCGAAGGTGTGGTGCAGGTGCTGCGCAACGACACCCGCGGCGACATGTCGCCGGTGCTGGCCGCGGTCGGTCCCATGCAGTTCGAGGTCGTCACCGCCCGTATGAAGGCCGAGTTCAACGTCGACACCATCATCGAACCGCTCGGTTACTCGCTCGCCCGCCGCACCGACGCCGAGAGCGCACCAGAGCTCGACCGGCAGCGCGGCGTCGAGGTGTTCACCCGCACCGACGGTGCGATCCTGGCACTGTTCAGCGACAAGTGGCGCCTGCAGTACATCGAGAAGGAACACCCCGATCTGACGCTGCAACCCCTTGTCGCCGCGGCGGATTGAGCCGATGAGGCGTCCCCTCGTGCGCACCTCCGGTGTCGGCGCGGTGTCCGCGGTGTCCGCGGCAGCGCTCCTGATGTCGGGATGCGCAGCCAACCCGGCACCGGCCCCCACATCGACGAGCACGGCCCCCACGCCGACCGCACGCCCGATCGATTCGGCGAAATGCGCGGAGAAACCGCCGCAGGGCAAGGTCGACCGCGGCGGGCACGGCCTGACGTTCCGTTCCGGCGAGATCCGGATCGCGATCATCGAGCCGGCGGCCCCGACGACCGGGCTACCGGCCGCCGGCAGCAGCAAGAGCCCCGATGAGGCGACCAGCTGTTACGAGTTCAAGCGCTGGGGCCCCGAACAGCCCGACGTCCCGCCGGACTCACTGTTGTTCGTGTTCAAGGGAATCGGGACCGACGGCGCCCAGATCGAGTTCCCCATCAGCGAATTGACCGGCGGCACGGTCCCACCCGCGGGCGGCGGACCACGCCCCACCGCCGGCCCGCTCACCAAACCGATCAACGCACAGATCGGCGTATCCGTCGACGGTGTCTACCACCAGTCGTCGGCGTGCCAGCTCAGCATCACCGGGATGTCGGGCAAGCTCGCGGCCGGGTCGTTCACCTGCCCGGAGGCCTCCCGCGTCGACGCGAACCCGTTCGCACCCGACGACGACGTGGCCTACGACACCGATGAGTCGTCGACGAGCCCGAAGCCCGACGCCGGCACCCCGCCGACCGTCGTACTGTCCGGACGGTTCCAGCTCAGGCCGTAGGGGTTTCGATACGGCTCGTCGCAGGCTCCTCGCCTACTCAACCAGCGGGAAGGCCGAGCTCGTCGCAGGCTCCTCGCCTACTCAACCAGCAGACAACGCTCACGCACCCACGATCCGCGCGACGACCGCCGGATCGACGTCGTCGATCGCGGCGGGGTCGAAGGCCGGGTTGCGGTCCTTGTCGACCAGCACCGCCCGCACTCCCTCGCGGAAGTCGTTCGTGGCCGTGATCTGTTCTGCCGCATGCAATTCGCGATCGAAGCACTCGTCGATCCCAGACTGCGCCCCGGCGTTGATCATCGCGGCCGTCACCCAGAGGCTGGTGGGTGAGGCCTTCTCGAGCAGGCCGATCATCTCCTCGGCCCACTCGTCGCCGATCGCTCCGCGCAGACCACCGACGATGGCGTTGATGTTGTCGTCGGCGAAGTACTCGCCGATCTTGCGGAGCGGGACGTCGCTGGTCTCCGTGGTCCCCGAAGTCGCCAGCGCATCGGCCAGCGGATCTCCGGAACGGATCGACTCGGCGACGCCGGCGATATCGGCCGACGCCACGAAATGCGTTGCCAGGCCGACGGACACCGCGTCGACGCCGCGGATGCGCGCACCGGTGAGACCCAGCCACATGCCGACCCCCTCGGGCAGACGCGGGAGGAAGTAGGTGGAGCCGATGTCGGGGAAGAAGCCGATCGCGGTCTCGGGCATCGCGATCATCGCCTTCTCGGTGACCACGCGGATCTCGCCGTGCACGCTGATGCCGAGTCCGCCGCCCATGGCCGCGCCGTCGATGAGGCTCACGTACGGCTTGGGGTAGTCGGCGACCATCTGGTCCAGCCGGTACTCACTGCTGAAGTAACGCGTGATGGCCTTGGTGTCGCCGTCGAGCGAGTGCTCGCGGATCGCCCGGATGTCGCCGCCCGCGCAGAAGGCACGGTCGCTCGCGGAGGTGACGAGGACGGTCTCGATCGAGTCGTCGTCACCCCACTCGCCGAGCGTGGCGTACATGTCGTCGATCATGGTCTGGTCCAGTGCGTTCAGGGCTTTCGGTCGGTCGAGGACGATCTCGCCGACGCCGTTGGACACCGAGGTGCGAATGAAGGACATGCCCTCAACCGTAGCGGTGAGGGAAGAAAAGCCGGAGAAAACCCGTTGGCAGACCCGGACGCATCCATTACCGTGGAGCCCGCAACCGCTGCCGACCCGAGGAGTGATCCCACACGATGAAGAACTGAAGTGGCCCCGGCCGATGCGCGATGTCGTACAGACACCCGTCGGTGAATCCGAACCACTTCAGGAGTTCTCGTGTCCACTCCCCTGTCCTTTTCCTCCCAGCCGTCGATCGTGCTGTCCGATGTCTCGTTCATCTGGCCCGACGGCACCGCGGTCTTCGATCACCTCAATCTGACGCTGGGCGCGTCCACGTACTCGCTGATCGGTGCCAACGGCGCAGGTAAATCGACCTTGCTCGGCCTGATCTCGCAGCGTCTCCGCCCAGCCTCGGGCAGTGTGAGCATCGCCGGGATCACGTCCCCGCCGGAGGTGGGGGTCGTTCCGCAGGACCCCCAGTCGGATCCGGAGTCGACCGTGTCCGCAGCACTCGGCATCGACTCCATCCGCAGCGCGATCCGTCGCATCGAGGGCGGTTCGGTCGACGCCGACGACTTCGACGCCGTCGGTGACGACTGGGATGTCGAGGAGCGAGCGATCGGGCTCCTCGCCCAGATGGGGCTGCCCACCGACCTCGACCGTCGGGTCGGCGCCATGTCCGGCGGCGAGGCGACGCTGCTGTCGATCGTCGCCGCACTCATGCGCCGACCCTCGGTCCTGCTGCTCGACGAGCCGACGAACAACCTCGACACCAGTTCACGGACAAGGCTTTTCGATGCCATCGACGCTTTCACCGGCACGGTGATCGTGGTGAGCCACGACCTCGAACTGCTCGAGCGTGTCGACGCGACGCTCGAGTTGTACCGGGGTCGGGTGCGTGTGTTCGGCGGCCCGTACTCGCACTACCGCGAGATCGTGGACGCCGAACAGGAGGCGGCCGAGGCTGCCGTGGCGACCGCGACCGGCGACCTGCGTAAGCAGCGTCGGGAGCTGGTCGACGCACAGATCAAACTCGATCGCCGCGCCCGCACCGCCGCGACCGCCGAACGCGAGAAGCGGGTGCCGAAGATCATCTCTCACCTGCGTCGCGGTGAGGCGCAGGTGTCGGCCGGGAAGTTGCGCAACGCCCATCAGGACGACGTGGCGGCGGCCGCCTCCCGGCTCGACGAGGCGCGCGAAGAGGTCCGCAAGGACCGCACCGCCCGAATCGTGGTGCCGGATGCCGACGTACCGTCGCGAGCCCAGGTCGTCACCGACGACCGACTCCGGATCGACGGTCCGGAACGCACCGCGCTGGTGGGGCCCAACGGTTCCGGGAAGTCGACGCTCATCGCCGACCTCATCGCGCGCGAGGCCATCGTCGTGCCTTATGCGTATGTGCCGCAACAGATCGTGTTCGACGACCCGTCGATGTCGATCGCCGGCCTGGTGTCGGCGCACCATCCGGACATCAGCACTCAGGAGGTGCGTTCGCATCTGGCACGGTTCTTGTTCCGCGGTGCACGCGCCGACCGCGCACTCGAGGAGCTCTCCGGCGGTGAGCGACTGCGCGTGGGCCTCGCCGACGCACTCCTCGGCAACCCGACCCCGAAGCTGCTGATCCTCGACGAGCCGACCAACAACCTGGACCTCGACACGGTCACCCAGTTGGTCATCGCGCTCGAGAGCTGGAGTGGCGCGCTGCTCGTCGTCTCCCACGACGCCGGGTTCCTGGATCGCATCGGGATCGACCGTCGCGTCGAGGTGGGTGCCTTGTCACCGGCGCAGACCGGCGACACATAGGCAGTTCCTCAGGGCGCCTGAGCCGCCGCCACATTGAGCGTGACGGGGGTCTCGTGATCGGATGATTGTTGCGCACCGCAACTCCCCCTGCGGTGCGTCGCGACGATGAAAGCCAGGAGGTCGGATGGCCACGATCGAGGTGACCGGTCGCCGCCAGCAGCAGGCCTGGGCCGACAAGGTCCTCCCACCGGTCGAAGAGGTGCGGCCGGGGCTGTGGTCGATCCCGGTGCCGATGGGCCCCAACCCGTTGCGCTACGTCCTGGTGTACGCCCTCGCACTGCCCGACGGCGGGCTGGCGCTGATCGACGTGGGGTGGCCGTCCGACGAGTCGTGGCGAGCGCTCGTCGACGGCATCCGCAGCACCGGCCACGACATCACCGACGTCCGGTCGGCGGCCATCACCCACTTCCATCCGGATCATTTCGGCCTCGTCCCGAGGCTGCTCGAACACACCGACGTCCAGCTCCTGATGCACCGTGATGATGCCTGCCACCTGCGCTACCACTCCGACGGCGAGGTGGAGAGCCAGCTCGACGAGGCGCGGTGGGAGCTGCGGGTCCTCGGCGCCCCGGCCGACGTCGCCGGTCTCGGACTCGTCGACTTCGTCCGCCTGCCCGACGGCCGGACCATCGACACCGAGCTGACCGCCGATGCCCCGCTCGACATCCCGGGCTGGAATCTGCGCGCCGTCTGGACGCCCGGTCACACCCCGGGCCACCTGTGCTTCGCCGACGACGACGCGGGGATCATCTTCACCGGCGATCACCTGCTGCCGCGGATCAGCCCGAATGTCTCCACCAGTCCGATGCAGACGGAGAGCCCGCTCGCGGATTATCTGGTCTCACTGGCCAACACCGAGAAGATGCGGGAGCACGAGGCCCTGCCGTCGCACGAGTACCGGTTCCGCGGATTGGGCGCTCGGGTCACCGGACTCCTGTCGCATCACGAGGAGCGTCTCACCGAGATCACCGAGGCGGTCGCCGCCCGCCCGGAGTCCACGGCGTGGGAGATCACCCAGAACGTCGGCTGGTCCCGCCCGTTCAGCGACCTCAACCTGACGATGAAGCGCCTCGCACTGCGCGAGACCGACGCGCATCTGCTGGTCCTCAGCGAGCGGGGCATCCTCACCTCGACTCCCGCCCCGTCCGTGACCGACCTCGCCGACACCACGGTCGAGCCCGTCCGGTGGTCGCTGGCGACGGTGTCCGAACACCGCACCGCGACGTCGACCCTGTCGCTGCCGGACTGAGCCCGAACGAGACTCCGCCGGTGAACGTCTCACCGGCCGCCCCACCGATCAACAGAGGAGATACCCCATGAGCGCCGTGCTCACCGAGTTCGCCGACGGAGTCGCCGTCATCACGATCAACCGTCCCGAGGCGAAGAACGCCGTCAATCTCGAGGTGTCCGAGGGCATCGCGGCCGCCATCGACGAACTCGAGTCGCGCGACGATCTCACCATCGGCATCCTCACCGGCGCCGGTGGCACGTTCTGCGCGGGCATGGATCTCAAGGCGTTCTCGCGGGGCGAGCAGGTCTCGCTGAAGGACCGCGGTTTCGGCGGTCTCACCGAGGCCCCGCCGAGCAAGCCGCTGATCGCCGCGGTCGAGGGCTGGGCCCTGGCCGGTGGCTGCGAGCTCGCACTGTCCGCCGACCTCGTCGTCGCCGCCGAGAACTCCAAGTTCGGCATCCCCGAGGTCAAGCGCGGCCTCGCCGCCGCAGCAGGAGGCCTCCTGCGCCTGCCGAAGATCCTCCCCTACCAGGTCGCGATGGAGATGGCCCTGACCGGTGACCCGCTCACCGCGGAGCGCGCCCACCAGTTCGGCCTGGTCAACAAGGTCACCGCGCCCGGTGAGGCGCTCGCCGGAGCCCGTGAGCTCGCCGCGAAGATCGCCGCCAACGGTCCGCTCGCCGTCAAGGCAACCAAGCAGGTCACCTCGATGGCGATCAACTACACCGACAAGGACCTGATCAAGAAGCAGTGGGAGTTCCTCACCCCGGTCTTCTCCTCCGAGGACGCGCAGGAGGGTGCCAAGGCGTTCGCCGAGAAGCGCGCACCCCAGTGGAAGGGCCGCTGAACACCCCGGTCGCGGGGCCACTGACTGTCGGAAAGGGCGATCACTAGAGTGACCGGTGTGGACCTGCACCTCGTGACCTACTTCGTCGCAGTCGTCGACCACGGTGGGATCACGAAGGCCGCCCAGTCGCTCTACATCTCCCAGCCCTCCCTGTCGCAGGCCATCCGGACCCTCGAGAAGCGTCTCGGCGTCACGTTGTTCGACCGGACCGGACGCCGCCTCGAACTGACCGAGGCCGGCCGCAAGCTCGACGACGCGGCGCGACGCATCCTCGCCGACGTCGAGCGCGCCAAGCGCAAGGTCGACGCGGTCCGGGAGCTGCGGTCCGGACGCGTCGACGTGGTGACGTACGCGGCGTTCAGCATCGACCCGCTCGTCGACGTCGTCCGGCTGTTCCGGGAGCGCTTTCCTCGGCTCGCGGTTCGCGTCCTCGCCGCCGACGGCCCGGCCGGTGTCCTCTCCGCGTTGCGTTCGGGCGACGCGGAGATCGGGATCATCGACTCCTCCGCCGAACACGCGACGTTCTCGGCCATCCCGATGACGGAGCAGGAGCTCGTGGTGGCGGCTCCCGACGCGCTGGTCGCCGGGTTCCCGGACACCGTGCCGCGCAGCGCCATTCGGTCGGTCCCGCTGGTCATCGATCACAGCGATCAGCACACCGCGGCACTGCTCGCCGATCTCCTCGACGACGCCGCGGGCAACGTGGTCGTCGACTGCCCGTTGCCCGCGGCCGTCTGGAACCTCGTCGAACGCGGTACGGCCGCAACGGTTGTCCCGCGGACCGTGGCCGACAAACAACTCGCCGGCACCCGGCAGCTCGTGCTCGATCCGCCGTTGACGCGACCGTGGGGACTCGTGTTGCGCTCGGGTCTCCCCTCGCCGGCGGCACTCGCCTTCATCTCCGCGGCCCGGGCCCATTCCGGTCTGAGCCAGGAGCCGACCGAGATCGCGGACTGGTAGGCCACCATGGAATTACGCCAGGTCGAATACTTCCTCGCCGTCGTCGAGAACCAGGGCATCGGCGGTGCCGCCACCGCGCTGGGCGTCGCACAGCCGACGGTCTCGCAGGCGTTGCGGGCGCTCGAACGCGAACTCGGCGTGCAGCTGTTCCACCGCATCGGTCGCGGCATGGTGTTGTCGGCGGCGGGCCGCACGATGGTGGGTCCGGCCCGTCAGATCATCCGCGACGTCGACGCCGTCGGCGATCTCCTCGCCGCCGAGGAGGACGAACTCACCGGACACCTCGATCTGCTCGCGTCCCCGGCCACGGCCGTCGGCCCGGTCGTCGACCTCATCGCCCGATTCCGCGACATCTATCCGCGAGTGTCGGTGCGGCTCGGCGACTTACGCGACGAGACCCGGGCCGCCTCCACCATCGAGGACGGGCACTGCGAGTTCGCCGTCGCCCACCTGCCGATCGCCGGTGACGCGCTCGAGGTCATCGAACTCGGCGAACACGAATACGTCCTGGTCTACCCCGAGGGGGCCGAGGTCCCCGACGGGCCGATCCCGCTGGGCAATCTCCCGACGTATCCGATGGTCTTCGTACCGCGCGGGCAGTCGGTGGCCGACGAGCTCGAGGAGGCCATCCGCGTCGGCGGGATCCGACCGCCCCTCGCCGTGCTGTCCGAACACCGCGAGGAACGACTTCCCATGGTGCTGGCGGGAATCGGCGGCACCCTGCTGGAACGCTCGATGGCCGACACCGCCGTGGACCGCGTCGTCATCCGCGAGACCGAACCCCGCTTCGTGCGACCGTTCGCGATCGCCTTCGACCCCGCATCCCTGTCCCCGGTGGGCCAGGCTTTCGTGGAACTCATTCGCGCGCAGGTGGGTTAGCGGTTTCGATACGGCTCGTCGCAAGCTCCTCGCCTACTCAACCAGCAGAAAGTACGCCCCCGGTGGGCCAGGCTTTCGTGGAACTCATTCGCGCGCAGGTGGGTTAGTGGTTTCGATACGGCTCGTCGCAAGCTCCTCGCCTACTCAACCAGCAGAAAGTACGCCCCCGCCGGCCGAGTAGCGACAGCCCAATACACACGAGACGGCGCCCCCACCCCGCCGGCCGAGTAGCGTCGACCGAGCGGAGCGAGGGCGCCGCGTATCGAGGTCCGTCAGGCAACCCGCTCGAAGATCGCGGCGAGTCCCTGGCCGCCGCCGATGCACATCGTCTCGAGGCCGTAGCGACCCTCGCGGCGCTGCAGTTCGCGGGCCAGCGAGGCCAGCATGCGGCCGCCGGTCGCGCCGACCGGGTGGCCCAGCGAGATGCCCGAGCCGTGGACGTTGGTGCGGTCGAAGTCACCTCCGGAACCGAACCGGCCGAAGCCCCATTCGCGGGTGACGGCGAGCGCCTGGGCGGCGAAGGCCTCGTTGAGTTCGATGAGGTCGATGTCGGCGAGGGTCAGACCGGCCTTGGCCAGTGCCTTCTCGGTGGCCGGCACCGGGCCGATGCCCATGGTGCGCGGCGGGACGCCGGCGAGACCCCAGGACACGAGCTTGACGAGCGGGCGCAGGCCCAGCTTCTCGGCGACCTCGGTGGTGGTGACGATCGCCATCGATGCGGCGTCGTTCTGTCCGCTGGCGTTGCCGGCGGTGACGGTGGCCTCGGGATCGGCCTTGCCCATGATCGGCTTGAGCTTGGCCAGTGATTCCAGCGAGACGTCCGGGCGGGGGTGTTCGTCGGTGTCGATGACCTGATCGCCGCCGCGGCCGGGAACGGTGACCGGGATGATCTCCTCGGCGAGGATGCCGTCCTTCTGGGCGCGCACTGCGCGCGTGTGGGATTCGACCGCGAGCTCGTCCTGCTCCTCGCGGGAGATCGAGTACTCCTTGCGGAGGTTCTCGGCGGTCTCGATCATGCCGCCGGGCACCGGGTAGTGCTTGCCGCCGGCGGTCGAGCGGGCGCGGACGAGGCTGTCGTGCATGGCGATTCCGGTACGCGCACCGCCCCATCGCATGTCGACGGAGTAGAAGGAGGCGTTGCTCATCGACTCGGCACCGCCTGCGACGACGAGATCGTTGTCACCCGCGGACACCTGGTAGGCGGCCTGGATGACGGCCTGCAGGCCCGAGCCGCAGCGACGGTCGATGTGCATGCCGCCCACCGTGATCGGCAGCCCGGCGTCGAGTGCGATGACGCGGCCGAGGGCCGGCGCCTCACTGTTGCCGTTGCAGTGCCCGAGGATCACGTCCTCGACCTTCTCCGGGTCGATGCCCGTGCGCTCGAGCAACCCCTTGAGCGCGGTGACGCCCAGGTCGACTGCGGTGAGGCTCTTGAACATCCCGCCGTAGCGACCGATCGGGGTACGTACCGGCTCACAGATGACGACGTCTCGCATGGTTGACCTTTCGCGAAGTTCCGGGTGGAAGAGTTTGGGTGAGAACAGGTCTCACATGAAGCGGCCGCCGGTCACCTCGAGCACGGTGCCGGTCATGTACGAGGACATGTCCGAGGCGAGGAACAGTGCGACACTGGCGACCTCGCCGACCTCGCCTGCGCGGTGCATGGGGATCTCCGACATCTTCTGGTCCCAGGCCTTCTGCGGCATCGCCTCGGTCATCGCCGAGCGGATCAGACCGGGCTGGATCGCGTTGACCCGCACGCCGTGGTGCGCCATCTCTTTGGCGGCGGCCTTGGTCATGCCGACGATGCCGGCCTTGGCGGCGGAGTAGTTGGTCTGGCCGACCATGCCGACCTTGCCCGACAGCGACGAGATGTTGACGATCGCACCCCGCTTGGCCTCGCGCATGATCGCTGCCGCCTTGCGGGTACCGTTCCAGGTGCCCTTGAGGTGCACCGAGATCACCAGGTCGAAGTCCTCTTCGGTCATGGTGCGCATGGTGGCGTCGCGGGTGATGCCGGCGTTGTTGACCAGGACGTCGAGCGAGCCGAAGCCGTCGACCGCCTCGGCGAGCAGCGCGTCGACCTCGTCCCCGTTGACCACGTTGCACTTCACGGCGCGGGCGACGTCGCGGCCGCCGAGCTTGTCGGCGGCGGCCTGCGCGGCCTCGAGGTCGAGATCACCCAGGACCACCTTGGCGCCCGCGTCCACGAAGGACCGGGCGATCTCGAAACCGATGCCCTGGGCGCCACCGGTCACGACGGCGGTACGTCCCTCGAGGAGCGGCTGGGCGGTGGTGGATGACATCTTCGGGTCCTTCCCGTGGGGGTTCTGGTGCAGACACCAGCGGCGTGAGGCGCCGGGTGATGTCAGTAATCTAACCCGCGAATCCGGCGTCGAACGCGTTCGTTTCATACGCAACGGCTATCGGAGCGATCCCGGTTTCGTATTGGACCCCTCACCGCGGACGCGCAAGAGTGGCACCATGACCGGAGTGATGCAACAACCGACCGCCACCTCTCAGGTGAGCGCGGAAGACTTCGCCGACATCCTGGCGGCGACTCGAGAATTCGTGCGTGAGGTCGTCGTGCCCCGCGAACAGGAAATCCTCGACACCGACGCGATTCCCGAGGACATCCGCCAAACCGCAAAGGACATGGGCCTGTTCGGCTACGCGATCCCGCAGGAGTGGGGCGGGCTCGGTCTCGACCTGACCCAGGACGCCGAACTGGCGATGGAGCTCGGCTACACCTCACTGGCACTGCGCTCGATGTTCGGCACCAACAACGGCATCGCCGGCCAGGTGCTGGTGAACTTCGGCACCGACGAGCAGAAGGCCGCCTGGCTGGAGAAGATCGCCTCGGGTGAGGTCGTCGCCTCCTTCGCACTGACCGAACCGGGCGCCGGCTCGGACCCCGCGGGCCTGCGCACCAAGGCTGTTCGCGACGGCGACGACTGGGTCATCTCCGGCGAGAAGCGCTTCATCACCAACGCCCCGCTGGCCGACCTGTTCGTCGTGTTCGCCCGCACCCGCCCGGCCGACGAGAACGGCACCGGCATCGCGGTGTTCCTCGTCCCGGCCGACTCGGCCGGGCTCACGGTCGGCGCCAAGGACCGCAAGATGGGCCAGGAGGGCGCCTGGACCGCCGACGTCCACTTCGACGGCGTGCGCGTCCCGAACGCCGCTCTCATCGGGGGCAGCGAGGACGTCGGCTACAAGGCCGCGATGATGTCGCTCGCCCGCGGTCGCGTGCACATCGCCGCACTGTCGGTGGGTACCGCCCAGCGTGCCCTCGACGAGTCGATCGCCTGGGCTGCCACCGCCACCCAGGGCGGCAACCCGATCGGCGAGTTCCAGCTGGTCCAAGCCATGCTGGCCGACCAGCAGACCGGCGTGATGGCCGGCCGCGCGCTGGTGCGCGAGGCCGCGCGGGCCTGGGTCGACAACACCGACCGGCGCGTCGCACCGTCGGCCGCCAAGCTGTACTGCACCGAGATGGTGGGCAAGGTCGCCGACCTCGCCGTCCAGATTCACGGCGGCAGCGGCTACATGCGCGACGTTCCGGTGGAGCGCATCTACCGCGAGGTCCGCCTGCTGCGCCTCTACGAGGGCACCAGCGAGATCCAGCGCCTCATCATCGGACGCAACCTCTACAAGCAGGGCACCAAGAACGCCCAGCGCTGAGCTCACGACAAAGCGGCCGGCCCATCCTCCTCAGAGGTGGGCCGGCCGC
>NZ_JAJQJP010000054.1:0-26860 GCF_021245825.1 Gordonia metallireducens
GGCTTGGGACCGGGGCGAGGACCCGGGGCCTTGGTCGGCGGCGTGGGTGCTGCCGACGCGGCGGGTGCCTGAGGTGCGGCGGGTGCCGGCGCCTGAGGTGCCGGGGCCGCGGGCTTGGGTGCGCCGGGGGTCGGAGCGGTGCTCGGACGCTCGGCGGCCGCCGGTGCGGGGGTCTCGACCGGGGCGGGGCCCGGCTTCGGGCCGCCCGGCTTGGGTGCGCCCGACTGGGGCGCGCCGGTCTGGGGTCCCGGGGCGGGACGCTCGGCCGGCGCTGCCGGGGCGGCACCGGGCTTCGGCGCACCGGACGGCTTGGGTCCGGGCTTGGCCGACTGGCGAGGACTGGGTGCCGACGACGAACCGCCGTCCTTGGCTCCCCCGTCCTTGCCGGGGAATGATTCACGCAGTCGACGGGCCACTGGGGCCTCTACCGTCGACGATGCCGATTTGACGAACTCGCCCTGTTCTTTCAGGCGCTCGAGCACCTGCTTGCTCGTAACACCGAGCTCTTTGGCCAGTTCGTGCACGCGGGCTTTGCCTGCCACTGCTCTCCTTTGCTGGAGGCCAAGCGGCTAACCCGCTACGGCCTCAATTTATGTCCGGTACATGCTCATCGTGGGGACTTCACGGTGTGCTCATGTCTTCTGCAACCTGTTCCGGCTCCGAGGAGCCATCTTTAGTGGGTGATCACGCCGAGCTGTTCGGCGAGATCGTCCGGGTCCGCGGTCAGACCGGGGGTCCGGAGTGCCGCGGCGAAGGCCCTGCGTCGCGTCGCGACGGAGATGCACTCCGCCCTCGCATGCAACCAAGCGCCACGCCCCGGCATGGTCTTCGCGGGATCGGCCACGAGCACTGGGGTGTCGTCACGCGGATGCGCGACGACACGAACCAACTCGGTGGCCTCTGCCCGTTGCCGGCAACCGATACACATCCGTACCGGCCTGTGATTGGTTGACGTGCGGGGGGCGGATCGCTGAACCATCGATCAGTCTAGCGCGACCGGGTGCGTTGCGAACAATCGGCTGCCACTCGTGTCACTCGGGTCCCCCCTCGACCGCGGGAGCAGCGTCGGAGCGAATGTCGATCCGCCAGCCGGTCAGCCGGGCGGCCAGACGGGCGTTCTGCCCTTCCTTGCCGATGGCGAGGGAAAGCTGATAGTCCGGCACGACGACCCGGGCCGCCTTCGCGGCCGCGTCGACCACGGTGACCGATACAACCTTCGCCGGGGACAGAGCATTCCCGACGAACACACCGGGATCGGAATCGAAGTCGATGATGTCGATCTTCTCGCCCGCCAGTTCGCTCATGACGTTGCGCACACGCTGGCCCATCGGGCCGATGCAGGCGCCCTTGGCGTTGAGCCCGGCGACACCGGTGTGCACAGCGATTTTCGACCGGTGACCGGCCTCGCGGGCGACCGCGACGATCTCGACCGAGCCGTCCTCGATCTCGGGCACCTCGAGCGAGAACAGCTTGCGGACCAGGTTCGGGTGGGTACGCGACAGCGTGATCTGCGGTCCGCGGGGGCCGCGGCTGACGCCGACGACGTAGCACTTGATGCGGTCGCCGTGGGTGTAGACCTCGCCGGGTACCTGCTCGGCGGGCGGGATGACGCCCTCGGTGCTGTTGGCATCGCTGCCGATCTGCACCACGACCATGCCGCGGGCGTTGGCGCGGGAGTCCTGCTGCACCACGCCGCCAACGATCTCGCCTTCGTGTGCCACGAGGTCGCCGAAGTTCTTCTCGTTCTCGGCGTCACGGAGGCGCTGCAGGATGACCTGGCGCGCGGTGGTGGCCGCGATCCGACCGAAGCCCTCGGGGGTGTCGTCCCACTCGTGGACGACGTCACCGTTCTGGTCGAGTTCCTGTGCCATCACGCGGACTGCACCGGACTTGCGGTTGATGTCGACACGCGCATGCGGCGCGAAGCCGTCGGTGTGACGGTAGGCGGTCAGCAGGGCGGTCTCGATGGCGGTGATGACCGTCTCGATCGAGATGCCCTTGTCGGCCTCGATCATGCGCAGTGCGCCGATGTCGATGTTCATGGGGTCTGGCTCCTATTCACTTGTCGCCGCTGTTCACTTGTCACTGCTGTTCAGTTCTTCAGTTCTTCAGTTCTTCGGTTGTTCAGTTGTTCAGTTGCGTGCGGTCGCGCGCCCGGCGGCGCTCGATCTCGTCGGCGTCGAGGCCGCAGAGTTCGAGTTCGGCGACGCTCGGCTGCGAGAAGTCGACCTGCACCACGGCTCTCGTCACAGCCTCGAGCGGGATGGTCTCCACCGCGATCCGTCCGCGATGGTTCATCACGATCTCGACGTTCGTCTCGTCGAGCTTGCCGATGCGGCCGGTGATCGACCGCTCGTCGCTCCCCTCGTCCGGGGCGAGGTCGACTGCGACGCGGCGTCCGGTGTTGCGACGCCAGTGCCGCGGGAGGGTCAGGGGACGGTCGACGCCGGGCGAGGTCACCTCGAGGACATAAGGGTCCTCGTCGGCGAGTTCGGGAACCGCGTCGAGGACCTCGGAGATCCGGTTGGACAGATCGGCGAGAACGTCGAGATCGCTGCCGCCGTCGCGGTCGACGACGATCGTCAATTCGTCCTGGCCGTCGCGTCGGTTGACGATGACGTCTTCGAGGTCGAAACCTTGCTCTACGACAAGCTTTTCGACGAGTTCACTCACCTGCGGCGGGCTGATCGGCATGCCACTCTCCTCGTCTTCAGTTGTCGGGCCGTGCAAGGTCTCGCACGAAGTTGCTCCGACACATCCTAGTGGATCCCGAGGCATGCCCCGACCACCTTCGTTTCGCGGCTGGCATCATGTGTCGCGTGACCACATTGGATCGGCGCACCGTGCTGCGCGGAGGACTCGTGGCAGGGGTCGCGGTGGCCGGCCTGGGCGCGGTCGGCGTGTCGGGCTGCAGCACCGGACCGTCGGAGGAGGCGATCACCGCCGAACGGCTGATACCGCTCGTGCGTAGCGCCCTCGCCGACGAGAAGAGCGCCCGATCACTCGCCGGCGCCGAGCCGCGATATGCCGCAGCCCTCGCTGTCGTCGCAGATCAGCGCGCCGAGCACGCCCGGGCGCTGCGTGAGGAGATCATCCGCCTGGACCAAGACGTCGCAGCCACCATGGACGAATCTGCCCCTTCGGCCGCACCGGCACCGGCCGGACCGCCGACCCTGGTGGGCCTGCGCGCCGGACTCGAGAAGTCCTCCGGCGAGGCGCGCGATGTGGCGATCTCCCTGTCCGGATACCCGGCCGGCCTGGCCGGATCGGTCGCGGCCGCCGTGACCTCGATGCGAGAGGTGCAACTGGCATGACCAGCCCCGTCCCCTCCCCGGTGGCCGACACCGACGATCCGCTCGTCGTCGCCGCCGACGCCGAGAACGCCGCGATCTTCACCTACGGGGTGATCACCGCATTCGTCGCGGCCGCGCGCCGCCGCATGGTCGGCGACTACGCCGCCGAGCACCGCGCCCGCCGGGACGAGATCGACCGGGCCGTCACCACCGCCGGCGGCACACCGCCGCTGGCCGCTGCCGGTTACACGCTCCCGGTGGAGGTCACCGACCCCGAAACCGCCGCCCGGGCAGCACTCGCCGCCGAGGTCGACTGCACCACCGCATACCGGGCGTTGCTCGAGCAGGCCGACGACGAGCCGGGTCGACGGATCGGCGTCGACGGTTTGTCGGACTCCGCGGTCCGTGCCGCCACCTGGCGCGCACTGCTACAGGAGACCCCGGTCACGGTGGCGTTCCCGGGGTCTCCCGTCTCCGGCTGAGCCGGACTCGGATCAGCTCGATCAGCCGCGCGCCGCGGCGACGACCGCGTCCACCGCGCCGTCGACCGCCACCTCGGCGGCCTCACCGGTGAACCGGTCGCGGATCTCGATGGTGCCGTTGGCGTAACCGCGTCCGACGACCACGACCGTCGGCATGCCGAGGAGCTCGGCGTCCTTGAACTTGACGCCGGGCGAGGCCTTGCGGTCGTCGAGGAGCACCTCGAGTCCGGCGGCGTCGAGATCAGCGGCGAGCTGCTCGGCACCGGCGATCGCGGCCTCGTCCTTGTTGGCGATGACGAGGTGAACGGCGAAGGGCGCCACGGTCTTCGGCCAGCGCAGCCCCTTGTCGTCGTGCGACTGCTCGGCGATGACCGCCACCAGGCGCGAGACACCCACACCGTAGGAGCCCTGGGTCAACCGCACCGGCTTGCCGTTCTCGCCGAGCACGTCGACCTCGAAGGCGTCGGTGTACTTCTGGCCGAGCTGGAAGATGTGGCCGATCTCGATACCCTTGGCGCTCACCAGCTTTCCCGCACCGTCCGGCGACGGATCGCCGTCGCGGACCTCGGCGGCCTCGATCGTGCCGTCCGGGGTGAAGTCACGGCCGGCGACCAACCCGAACGTGTGGCGGCCGGGCTCGTCGGCGCCGGTGATCCACGACGTCCCGTCGACCACGCGGGGGTCGACGAGGTAGCGGACACCGTTGGCCTGCAACGCCTTCGGACCGATATACCCCTTCACCAGGAACGGGTTGGCGGTGAAGTCCTCGTCGGTGAGCAGCTCGACCTCGGCCGGCGAGACGGAGGCCTCGAGACGCTTGAAGTCCACCTCGCGGTCGCCGGGGACACCGACGCCGACGATCTCGGGATCCTTGCCCGGCGCGAGCAACTTCACCATGACGTTCTTGAGGGTGTCGGCGGCGGTGTACTCACCGTCGAGATTCCCATTGGCCCACTCGACCAGGCTCGCGATGGTCTCGGTGCCCGGGGTGTCGTGCACGACCGCCTCGGGCAGCCCTTCGATCGGCTTCGGGTCGGGCGCATGCGTGACGACCGCCTCGACGTTGGCCGCGTAACCCGACTCCAGGCATCGCACGAAGGTGTCCTCGCCGACCTCGGACTCGGCCAGGAACTCCTCGGAGGCGCTGCCGCCCATCGCGCCGGAGGTGGCCGAGACGATGACGTACTTGATCGCGAGGCGCTCGAAGATCTTCTGGTAGGCCTCGCGGTGCAGGTTGTAGGCCTTCTTGAGGCCGTCGTCGTCGAGGTCGAAGGAGTAGGCGTCCTTCATCACGAACTCGCGGCCGCGGAGGATGCCGGCGCGCGGGCGCTCCTCGTCGCGGTACTTGGTCTGGATCTGGTACAGGATGACCGGCATGTCCTTGTAGGACGAGTACTCGCCCTTGACCAGGGTCGCGAAGAGCTCTTCGTGCGTGGGTCCGAGGAGCATGTCGGCACCCTTGCGGTCCTTGAGGCGGAACAGGGCGTCGCCGTATTCGGTCCAGCGGTTGGTGGCCTCGTACGGTTCGCGCGGCAGCAGCGCCGGGAGCAGGATCTCCTGGCCGCCGATCGCGTTCATCTCCTCGCGCACCACCTTCTCGATGGCCTTGAGCACGCGCAGACCCAGCGGGAGCCAGGAGTAGACGCCGGGCGCGACGCGGCGGACGTAGCCCGCTCTCACCAGCAACTTGTGGCTGGGCACCTCGGCATCGGCCGGGTCGTCGCGCAGGGTCCGCAGGAACAGGGTCGACATGCGTGTGATCACGACAAACCAGCTTAGTTATGGTGTTCCGGTGCTCGTCATCCTCCCTCCCTCCGAGACCAAATCCGACGGTGGGCGCGGGGCTCCCCTCGATCTCGACACCCTGTCGTTTCCCGAGCTGAATCCTGTCCGCAAACGGATCGGTGAGGCCATCGTCGACCTCGCCGGCGACCTCGACGCGAGCCGCAAGGCACTCGGCCTGGGCGCCACCCAGCTCTCCGAGGTGGACCGCAACGCCGACCTGTGGCTCTCCCCCACCCGGCCGGCGATCGAGCGCTACACCGGCGTCCTCTACGACGCCCTCGACCACGCGTCGCTCACCAAGGCGGGCAAGTCCAAGGCCGCCGAACGCCTGGCCATCGGCTCGGCCCTGTTCGGTGTGGTGCGTGCGGCCGACGCGATTCCCGCCTACCGGCTGTCGGGCGGTTCGAAGCTGCCCGGCATGCCGACGCTGGCGTCGATCTGGAAACCGGAGCTGTCCCCCGCACTCGACGCGGTGGAGGACTTCGTCGTGGACCTGCGCTCGGGGGTGTACCAGCAGCTCGGCCCGGTCAAGGGTGCGGTCACCGCGACGGTGGTGACCGAGCAGCCCGACGGCTCACGCAAGGTCGTGAGTCACTTCAACAAGCACTACAAGGGTCTGATGGCGCGCGAGCTGGTCCGCACTCGCCGCAACGTGCGCGACATCGACGGTCTGGCCGCCGTCCTGTCCGACGCCGGTCAGCGCGTCGAGATCGCCGCACCCGATCAGATCGTCGTCATCACCGACTGATCACTCGACGCCCGCGTCGGCTGCTTCCTGGGCGGCCTGCCCCTCGGCGACCTGTTCCGGGGTGAACCGCATGAACAGCACGACGATCGCGGCGATGACCGCGATGCCGGCGCAGGCCGCGAAGGCGAGGCCGTAGCCCTCCGCCTGGGCGGCCAGCTGAGCCGGGTTCATCGTCTCGACGGGTGCGGTGGTGCCACCCTTGGACAGCGCCCGCGACGTCACCATCGCACCGACGACGACGAGGCCGACCGCACCGCCGAGGTTCTGCGCGACCTGCGCGAGGGCGGTCAGCGGACCGATCTCGTTGGGGCCTACTCCGGCCACCACCGACAGGGTCAGCGGGATGACGGCCAAGCCCACGCCGAAACCGATCACGATGACCGGCAGGAAGATGCCCGGGAAGTAGTCGGGGGCGTCGGTGGCGATCGACGAGGCGTAGAAGCAGCCGGCGAGGATGACCGCGCCGCCGACCAGGACCAGCCAGCGCGGCTGGATCATCAGCGCCAGCTTCGACGCGATCGCCGCGGCGATGCCGAGTCCGAAGGCGAAGGGCACGACGGCGAGACCGCTCTGGATCGGCGAGTACTTCAGAATTCCCTGCAGGTACAGCGAGATGAAGACCGCCATGCACATCATGATCATGCTGGCGAACAGGATCGCGCCGAGTGCCGCGACGCGGGAGGTGTTGTCGAACAGCGAGAACGGCAGGATCGGGTTGGCGGCGCGGCGCTCGACCACCACGAAGGCGATGAGCGCCAGCACGCCGAGCACGAACGAGCCGATGACGACGGGCGAGCCCCAGCCGTTGGGTCCCTCGTTGACGCCGAGCACCAGCAAGGTGCAGCCGAGGGTGCCGAGCACCGCGCCGGGGACGTCGAGCGGCAGGCGCTCACCCTGCGATTCGCGCAGCGCGATGATCGCACCGATCACGACGACCAGGCCGATGGGCACGTTGATGAGGAACACGAGTCGCCACGACACCTCGGTCAGCACGCCGCCCAGGATCAACCCGGCGACCGAGCCGACGCCGGTCATCGCCGCATAGATGGCGAAGGCCTGGCTTCGGGGTTTGCCCGGCGCGAACGTGGTCGCGACCAGGGCCATCGCGGTCGGGGCGGCGATCGCGGCCGATGCACCCTGCAGTGCTCGGCCGACGATCAGGCTCGCCTCGTTCCAGGCGAGACCGCACAGGAGGGAGGTCAGGGTGAAGGCCACGACACCGACGATGAACATCCGCTTGCGGCCGAAGGTGTCACCGAGGCGGCCACCGAGCAGCATCAGGCCGCCGAAGGCCAGGACGTAGCTGGAGATGACCCAGTTGGCGCTCGACTCGGAGAGGCTGAGGGCGTCGCGAATCCGTGGGAGGGCCAGCGCCGCGACGGTGCCGTCGAGCACCATGAGCAGCTGCATTCCGGACAGCACCAGGATCGGCAGTCCGAAGACCGGACGGAACTGGGAGGTGTCCACAGTTCCAGCGTGCACGGATCCGGGATTCGACATAAGGCACGACGGTACCGGCCGAGCGCGCCGATGTGCCAATCCCTGTTGGTTCGATGTCCCGATCGTGCGGTTCAGGCGCCTTCGGTGAACGCGGCCACCTGGCCGATGACGACGATGGCCGGCGGCCGCAGCCCCTCGGCCTCGGCGACCTCGGCGGCATGCGCGAGGTCGGTGCGCAGCAGTCGCTGCGTCGGCAGCGATCCGTTCTCGATCATGGCGACCGGGGTGTCGGCGGGCCGGCCACCCTCGAGCAGGGCATCGGCGAAGACGTCGACGCGTTCGACGGCCATCATCAGCACGAGCGTGCCGCGCAGCTTGCCCATCGCCGACCAGTCGATCAGCGAGTCGGGGTGTCCGGGCGGGACGTGACCGGAGGCGATGACCACCTCGTGGGTGACGCCGCGGTGGGTCACCGGGATGCCGGCCGACGCGGGTGCGGCGATCGAGCTGCTGATGCCGGGCACCACGGTCACCGGTACACCGGCGGCGACACAGGCCTGCAGCTCCTCGAAGCCGCGACCGTAGACATAGGGGTCGCCGCCCTTGAGCCGGACGACGAACTTGCCCTCCTTGGCGCGCGACACGAGGACGTCGTTGATGGCCTCCTGCTTCATCGCGCGGCCGTAGGGGACCTTGGCGGCGTCGATGATCTCGACCTGCGGGCCGAGCGATTCGAGCAGTTCGGCCGGCGCGAGACGGTCGGCGACGACAACGTCGGCCTCGGCGAGGAGTCGCTGGCCCCGCACGGTGATGAGGTCCGGGTCCCCGGGACCGCCGCCGACCAGCGCGACGCCCGGGGCGTGCGGCTCGACGTCGTCGACGGTCAGCGAGCCCTCCGCCAGCGCGCGGCTGATGGCGGCGCGCAACGCGGCCGACAGCTTGTGGTCGCCACCGGCGAGGACGCCGAACTGGACGTCGCGGTGCCGGGCGGATGCCGGGGTGACCGCGGTTCCGTACTGTGCGTCGTCGGCGCGCACGCAGAAGGTGTGGCGGCGCTCGGCCTCGGCGACGACCGCCGCATTGACCGCCGGGTCGTCGGTGCAGGCCATGACGTACCAGGCACCTTCGAGGTCGCCGTCGGCGTACGCGCGGCGGGTCACGGTGATGCCCTGGAACGATTCGACGGCCGGCGTCGGATCGATGGCGATGACGTGTACGTCGGCTCCGGCCGCGATGAGGTTCGGCAGCCGACGCTGTGCGACGGAACCGCCGCCCACGACGACCACCCTGCGGCCCGCGAGGTCGAGGCCCACGAGGTAGTGACCAGACATGGGACGGAACACTACCGGGCGGCCGCCACGTCCCCGGCGGCCGCCGGTGTGATCTACAGCTGCCCTCCGGTGTGTTCTAGAGCGGCAGTTCCCCGGTACGGCGGATGTGGGCCCAGACGTCGGCGGCCGGCACGCCGAGCCGGTGCGCGGCCGACTGCAACAGCGCCCCGAGCAGCTTGGAACTGCAGTAGGAGGCGTCGAGCGCGTCGTCGGCGCCCATGCGGATCTCGTTCCACCACGCCGGGTTCCGGTCGGCGGCCGCCTCGGCCATCGAGATCGCCGTGTCGAAACCGCGATCGCAGTCCACCCGCGCCGGCTTTGTGACCGTCATGCGCGACCCCGGGCCCGCTCGCGCTGCAGGGCACGCTCGCGCGAGGCCTCGAACTTCTCGACCTTGACGTTCATGTCCTCGAGGAAGGCGGCGAGCTGTTCGCGGTAGTGCTCACCGAGCGGACCGAAGTCCTCGCGCTCGAAGATGCGCCACTTGCGCAGCACCGGCATGACCACCTCCGACATGTGCTGCGGCAGATCGTAGATGCCACCCTTGGCGATGAGCACCGCGTTGCGCCGGAAGTTCGGCATGGTGGCGCCGGGCATCTGGAAGTTGGAGACGATCGCGTAGATGGCGGCCATCGTCTGGTCGGGCACCAGGTCGAGGGCGCCGGCGACGATGTTGCGGTAGAAGAGCATGTGCAGGTTCTCGTCGGCCGCCACGCGCTGCAGCATGCGGTCGGCGATGGGGTCGCCGCAGGCCTTGCCGGTGTTGCGGTGCGAGACGCGGGTGGCGAGCTCCTGGAAGCTGACATAGGCGACGGCATACAGCATGTCGAAGCTGTGGTCGCGCTGTCCGTCGTCCTCGGGCAGCGGGTTGAAGCCCGACGTCATGTGGGCCATTCGGATCTCTTCGAGCTCGACCGGGTCGACGCCGCGGGTGACGACGAGGTAGTCGCGCATGACCACCGAGTGGCGGTTCTCCTCGGCGGTCCACCGGCCGACCCACCAGCCCCACGCGTCGTCGAGACCGAAGTTCTGGGCGATCACCCGGTGATACGACGGCAGGTTGTCCTCGGTGAGCAGGTTGGTGATCATCGCAGCCTTGGCGGTCTCCGACAGCTGCGACTGTTCCGGATCCCAGTCGATGCCGCCGAGCATCGCGAAGTTGCGCCCGGAGTCCCACGGCACGTAGTCATGCGGATGCCAGTCCTTGGTCATCCGCATGTGACGCTCCACCTCGGTCTCGCACACGGGTAGCAGTTCGCGCAGCAGGTCCGATCCGGTCATCCCGCTGTTGGTCAGTTCCGGGGGTCCGATGAGGGTGGTCACGTGCTCTCCTGGTCCGAAGGTCGGGTGGGACAGGCGGATCGAGAATCCGTCGACAACCACTGTGCGCGCCGGGACGGGTGTTGCTCGTGGGGAGAAAGTCCCGCTTCGATGGGGGCAGACGTCGCGAATGTGGCCGGGACCCTGTCGCGGCCGACACAACGCCCCGTTGTGAGTTCTCGCAGCTGAGAAGGTCCGGTACGTTCAGACCATGGCTGACGATTCGACCCTCACACCGGTTCGCGTCTACCTCGTCGACGACCACGAACTCGTCCGACGCGGACTCCGCGACCTCCTCGGCACCGCAGACGACATCGAGGTCGTCGGCGAGGCGGCATCGGTCGGTGAAGCCCTCGTCGGCATCCTCGCGGCCAAGCCCGATGTGGCCGTGCTCGACGTCCGGCTGCCCGACGGCAACGGTGTCGAACTCTGCCGCGACGTCCGTGCGGCCGAACCGGACGTGAAGTGCCTGATGCTGACGAGCTACGCCGACGACGACGCCCTGCTCGCCGCCGTGCTCGCCGGTGCGTCGGGCTTCGTGCTCAAGCAGATCCTCGGCCACAACCTGGTGGCCGCGGTCCGCACCGTCGGACAGGGCGGTTCGCTGCTCGACGACCGGTCAACCGCTGCCCTGCTGGCGAAGCTGCGCGACGGCAGGCAGGAGGAGAAGGACCCGCTCGCCGAGCTGACCCATCAGGAACGCGAGGTGTTCAACCTCATCGGCGAGGGCCTGACGAACCGGCAGATCGCCGAGCGGATGTTCCTGGCGGAGAAGACGATCAAGAACTACGTGTCCCGCATCCTCGGCAAGCTGGACATGCAGCGCCGCACCCAGGTCGCGGTGATGGCGACCAAGCTGCGCGACGGCAGGAACTAACCGATCAGGGGTACCGACCAGGTCAGCGTCGTCCCGCCCTCCTCGCGGTTCCCGCGCGGGCGGGTCACGACGCTGAACGTCCCGTCGCATTCCTCGGCGCGGCGGGTCAGGTTCTCCAGCCCGCGATAGGTGACGTCGGTGCCGATACCGACCCCGTCGTCGATGATCTCGACCGTCAGCACGTCGTCGGCACGGACCGCGACGGCGATGTGTTCGGCCTGCGCGTGCCGCAGCGCGTTGCTCAGCCCCTCACGCAGCACCGCGTCGATGTGGGGTCCCAGCGTGTCCGGCACCACGGTGTCGACGGGGCCGTCGAACTGGACGCTCGGCGAGATCGACGCGTGCCCGGACAGTTCGGAGACGATGTCGAGGACCCGCCGCCGCAGGGTCGACTCGTCGGCGCCGGCGGTGACCGTCTGCAAGTCGAAGATCGACGTTCGGATCTGCGCGATCGTGCGATCGAGGTCGGTCATGATCTGTTCGAGTCGCGCGGTGGCGGCGGCGCGGTCGGTCGACCCGGCCAGCAGCGTCTGCACCGACATGCCCACCGCGAACAGGCGCTGGATCACGTGGTCGTGCAGGTCGCGCGCGATGCGGTGACGGTCCTCGAGCACCTCGAGGTCGCGGGCGATCTGCTGCTGTTCGGCGTAGACGACGGCCAGCGAGGCGATCTCGGCAACGCCGGCCAGGCCGGCGACCTCCTCGGAGTCCCAGTACGGGCGGTTGCGGTGGGTGATGACCATCCAGCCGAAGGCGCCCGAAGCCCGCTGCAGCGGCTGCACGGTCGTCCAGCGGGCACCCCGGCGCACCAGAGACGGCGCGATGGTGCCGGCGCGAAGAACGGTGAGCGCGTTCGCATGCGGCGCGGTGAAGCTGTCGATCTCGATCCGCTCCCCGGTGTGACCGCGCAACTCCACCTCGCCGTCGAGTTCGGTGAGGAGGAAGACGTCGACCGCACCCACCAGGTCGGCGACGTCGACACACATCCGGGACATGGTGTCCGACAGTGCGATACCGGCGAGCGGCTCCGATCCGCGCCGGGCCAGCACCTGCATCCACTGGTGCCGGGTGCGCGCCCGTTCGAAGAGTCCGGCGTTGTCGATGGCGATACCGGCGGCCACCGCGAGCACCGCCACGACCGTCTCGTCGACCTCGGAGAAGTCGTCGGCCGAGCGCTTCTCGGTGAGGTAGATACTGCCGAACACTTCCCCGCGCACCAGGATCGGCGCACCGAGGAAGGTGCGCATCGGCGGGTGGTTCGGCGGGAACCCGACCGAGGTCGGATGCGACCCGAGGTCGTGGATGCGGTGCAGTCGCGGGTCGTCGATCAGCAGACCCAGCACGCCGCGGCCGACCGGCAGGTGTCCCATCGTCGCCCGCTGCGCCTCGGTGATCCCGATGTGGACGAACTCGCTCAACCCGCCGTCGGGACCCCGCACGCCCAGCGCGCCGTACTGCGCGTCCACCAGACCGGCGGCCACCTCGACGATGCGCTGCAGTGCACGGTCGAGTTCGACGCCCTGACCGACCACGAGGACGGCCTCGAGCAGCTGGCGCAGCAGTTCGGGGTCGTCCGCGCCGTGGGTCGCCAGCGCGTCGAGGGTCTCGCGGAGCCGGCGTGCCGTCATAGGTGAGCCTGCGTCGAGGAGTTTGTCGGCATCGTCCACGACGAGGAGCCTACTCGGGACACGAAGCGGTACAGCGCCTCCGGGATGGCTGCCGGGTGCAGGTGCAGATACGACGCATGGACCGCGTCGGTGACGACGCCGTCGGTGGTGGGCCGGCCCTCGACGTCGCGCCAGGCCCACGCGGGCGCCGTCGCGCCGACACTCACCGTGCTGCGGTGGAACTCGTGTCCGGTGACGCGCTCGCCGGCACGGAACAGCACCGAGTCTCCGACGGCCACCGCGTCGCGGTAGCCGAGAGTCAGCTTCGGTCCGAAGCTGCCGGTGATGCCGAGGACGCCGCTCATCGGGCGATCGTCGAGGTGATCGGCCAGGTAGACCAGGCCCGCGCACTCGGCGTGGATCGGCCGGCCCGCCGCCGCGTGTGCACGCAGGTCGGCCCGCAGTTCGTGGTTGGCGCCGAGTTCCTCGGCGTGCTCTTCCGGGAAGCCGCCGCCGATGACGACGCCGGCGGTGTCCGGCGGGAGCCGGTCGCACAGCGGGTCGAACGCGACGACCGCGGCGCCCGCGGCCTCCAGCATCTCGGCGTGTTCGGCGTAGCCGAAGGTGAACGCCGCTCCCCCGGCGACGGCGACGACGGGCCGCGAAGCCGAGGCCGGTGTGCCGTCGAGGTAGGGAGCGAGGGCGTCGGCCGCCGACCAGGGCACGGCATCGGGGATCCGACGCTGTCGGGCCGCGGCCACGATCGCCGGCAGGTCGAGTGCGTCGCGCAGGTGATCGGTCATCGACGCGACGGCGGCGACCGCGTCGGCGCTGCGTTCGGCAGCGGGGATGAGTCCGAGGTGTCGGGACGGCACGGTCAGCGACGGGTCGCGACGCAGCACGCCGAAGACCGGGACGCCGACGCGGGCGCACGCCTGGCGCAGCACCATCTCGTGTCGCGGCGAGCCGACCCGGTTGAGGATGACGCCGGCGATGTGGACCGACGAGTCGTAGGACAGGAACCCGTGCAGTACCGCGGCGAGTGACTGACTGTGCCCACCTGCGTCGACGACAAGCACGACGGGTGCACCGATGATCGACGCGACGTGTGCGGTCGAGCCGATACCGAGCGCGTCGGTGTCGGCGGCGTCGAGGTCGTCGCTGGTGATGCGACCGTCGAACAGCCCCATCACACCCTCGACGACGGCGATGTCGGCGCCGGCCGAACCGTGGGCGAACAGTGGTGCGATCAGGTCCTCGCCCACCAGGTTCGGGTCCAGGTTGCGGCCCGGACGCCCGGCGGCGACGGCGTGGTACCCGGGGTCGATGTAGTCGGGACCGACCTTGAACGGGGCGACCCGGTGACCGGCCGCGCGCAAGGCGCCGATGAGTCCGGTCGTCACCGTCGTCTTGCCGCTGCCCGAGGACGGCGCGGCGATCACGACCGCCGGTGTCGCGCGGGACATGATCACCACTCGATGCCCTTCTGGCCCTTGCGGCCGGCGTCCATCGGGTGGGCGATCTTGCGCATCTCGGTCACGAGATCCGCGGCGTCGACCAGTGCCTGCGGTGCACGTCGGCCGGTGATGACGACGTGCTGACGACCGGGGCGGCGGGCGAGTGTCTCGATGACCTCGTCGGTGTCGACCCAGCCCCAGTCGAGCGGATAGGTGAACTCGTCGAGCACATAGAAGTCGTGTTCGACGGCGTCGAGCCGACGGGCGATCTCGGCCCAGCCGGCGCGCGCTGCGGCGGCGTGGTCGTCGGCGTGCTCGGTGTTGGCCCGCAGCCACGACCATCCCTGGCCCATCTTGTGCCACTCGACCGGGCCACCCGCACCGGTGTCGGCGTGGCACTGCCCGAGAGCCAGCAGCGCCGACTCCTCCCCGACCTTCCACTTGGCGCTCTTCACGAACTGGAACACGGCGACCCGCAGACCGGCGTTCCAGGCGCGCATCGCCATCCCGAAGGCGGCGGTGGACTTGCCTTTGCCGTCACCGGTGTGGACGGCCAGCACGGGCTGGTTCCGACGCTGGCGGGTGGTCAGGCCGTCGTCGGGAACCGAGGCGGGAACCCCTTGGGGCACTTGTTGTCTCCTTCTTCGGCGGACTCAGGCCGCGCCGCGGGTCAGCGCGGTCGCGGACAGCTTGTCCATGGTCAGCAACTCGGCGCCGAGGTGTCCCGCGAGGTCGGCGGCGAGGCCGAGCCGGACCATCCCCTGCTCGCAGTCGACGACCACCGACTCGATCCCCCGGCGCCGGATCGCCGACGCCGCGAGCCGCGCCCGTGCGGGGGCATCCCGGCCGGAGGTCGCGCGGCCGTCGGTGAGGACGACGAGGAGCGGCCGACGGTTCGGTTCGGTGCGGCGGCATCGTTCGACGACGTCGCCGGCCAGGGCCAGCCCCTCGGCCAGCGGTGTCCGGCCACCGGTACGGATCTCGGCGAGACGGCGCACCGCGATGTCCACCGACTTGGTGGGCGGCACTGCCAGCGTGGCGGTACCGCCGCGTGCGACGACCACCGCGACCCGATCACGACGCGTGTAGGAATCCCGCAGCATCTCGACGCACAGTTCCGCGACCGCGGTGAGCCGACGGCGGGCGGTCATCGATCCGCTCAGATCCACCACGAAGACGACGAGATTGGATTCCTGGCCGATGCGCTCGGCGGCGCGAAGGTCGGGCGCGGCGATCCGGACCGACGACTGCGGTGCCCGGCCCGCCGCGGCGAGGACGGTGGCGAACAGGTGCACCGGCCGGCCGTCCTCGAAGTCGACGGCGTGGGTCGTGTGCCCGCGCCGGCTCCGCGCTTTCGACCGGCGGCCGGGGTCTCCGTCCCCGACCCCGGTCACGCGGAGCGCGCGAACCCGATGTCCGGTCGGCGTCGGGGCCGCACCGAACGCCGGTCCGGGGGCCGACTGCGACCCAGACTGCGAATCTTCCGGTGCGTCGGTGTTTTCCGGCGCCGCAGCGGAATCCGAGGACTCCCCCGGCTCCGGGGCACCGCCGCCCGGTCCACCCTCCGGCGGTGTCGGATCGTCGTCCGGGGAATCGGGAGAGCCGGGGCCGGCGGCGTCCTGGCCGGCCGACATGGCGTCGTCGAGCTGGTCGTTCGAGAGACCGGACTCGTCGAAGGGGTTGCGGCGCCTGCGGTGCGGCAGGGCGAGTTCGACGGCGGCCCGCACGTCCTCCTCGTCCACCGTCGGAGCCCCGCGCCAAGCCGCGTGTGCGGCGGCGGTGCGCGCGACGACGATGTCGCCGCGGAGTCCGTCGACGTCGAGGTGGGCGCAGATGCCGGCGATGCGGCGCAGTTCGCGCGTTGGGATCTCGACTCCGCTCACCGCTTCCCGGGCCGCATGAATCCGTTGTTCCAGTTCATGTTCGGTTTCGAGGTACTCGGCCGCGAACCCGTCCGGGTCGGCGTCGAACGCCATCCGCCGTCGGATGACCTCGACACGTTCGTCGAGATCCTTTCCCGCGGCGACGTCGACCGCGAGCCCGAAGCGGTCGAGCAGCTGCGGGCGCAGCTCCCCCTCCTCCGGATTCATGGTGCCGACGAGCACGAAATTCGCTGCCTGCGTGTGGGATACACCGTCACGCTCGATGGTGACGCGTCCACTCGCGGCGGCATCGAGCAGGACGTCGACGAGATGGTCGGCGAGCAGGTTGACCTCGTCGATGTAGAGGACGCCCCGATGGGCGCGGGCGAGCAGCCCGGGGGTGAACTCCGCACGACCGTCGCGCAGTACGGAGGTGAGGTCGAGGGAACCGATCACGCGGTCCTCGGTCGCACCGATCGGCAGTTCGACGACACGCCCGGAGCCATCGTCGCCGCCGATCAACGGACCGAGCCCGCGCACGATGGTGGACTTCGCCGTGCCCTTCTCACCGCGGATCAGGACGCCGCCGATGCTCGGCGAGATGGCGGAGAGAACCAGGGCCAGCTTGAGCTGTTCCTGTCCGACGACCGCGCTGAACGGATAGCGGACCGGGGCCGGTTCCGGGACGTCGGTCATCGCGGACCGGATCGGAGCATGGACACGTGCGGGATCCCGTCTTCGAGGTACTCGTCGCCCTCGGCGACGAAACCGAACTTGCCGTACATCTCGGTGAGGTAGGCCTGCGCCTCGATCCGGCAGGGGTGGTCCCCGACCTCGTCGAGCGCGACCGTCAGGAGTCGGGCAACCAGGCCCCGGCCACGATGTGCGCGTGCCGTGCAGGCACGCCCGATCCGGTAGACGGTCCCGCCGTCCGCACCCGGCGGCTCCTCGAGGAGGCGCAGGGTCGCCAGCACGGCGTCGTCGTCGGGTTCACCGCTCTCGGTGATCCAGAACTGACGTGTCGTCGGCTCGAGATCACGACCGTCGATCTCCGGGTAGGGGCAGGCCTGCTCCACGACGAACACATCGACCCGGAGCCGCAGGATCCGGTACAGCGTGGCCGCGTCGATCTCGGCAGACGTACTGCGGTGTACCTGCGGGCGCCGGTCGTGCTGCGGTTCAGGGCTCATGTGTCGTGGTTAGCACAGATGACCGCCCGGGATCACCCTGCGGTGGCGGGGGCGAGCGCGCCGGTCTCGACGCTGCTCTCGTCGCGACCGGTCAGCCGCAGGGACTTGTTGGTCCAGTCCCACACCTGTCGGTACAGGTCACGGTTGTCGTTGAGCGTCTGACCGAACGACGGGATGATCTCGGTGAGCTTCGGCGACCAGCCGGCGTATTCGGCCGGGAAGCACTTCTCGAGCACCGAGAGCATCGCCGGAACCGCGGTCGAGGCACCCGGGGACGCACCGAGCAGGCCGGACATGGTGCCGTCCTCGGAGGTCACCACGGCCGTACCGAACTCGAGTTTGCCGCCGACACCCGTCTTGCGAATGACCTGGACGCGCTGACCTGCGGTGATGAGCTCCCAGTCGGCTCCGAGCGCACGCGGCACGAACTCCGACAGCGTGTTGACGCGGTCGGCCTTGTTCGCGGCGAGCTCGCTGATGAGGTACTTGAGCAGGCCGAACTCCTGCGGCGCGATCGAGACCATCGGCAGCAGGTTGCCGGGCTTGATCGAGGCGGGCAGGTCGGTGATCTTTCCCGACTTGAGGAACTTGGGCGACCAGCCGGCGTACGGGCCGAACAGCAGGCCCGGCTTGTGGTTGATCACACGGGTGTCGAGGTGCGGCACCGACATCGGCGGTGCGCCGACGGCGGCCTGGCCGTAGACCTTGGCCTGGTGCTCACCGATGAGGTCGGGGTTGGTGCAGCGGAAGAACTCGCCCGAGACCGGGAAGCCACCGAAGCCCTTGGCCTCCTTGATGCCCGACTTCTGCAGCAGGTGCAGCGCACCGCCGCCGGCGCCGACGAAGACGAACTTCGCATGGACTTTCAGGACGTCGCCGGTGCGGCCGTTGCGGACCTTGACGATCCAGCTGCCGTCGGACTGCTTGGACAGGTTGGTCACCGAGTGACCGAAGTAGATGTCGGCGCCCTGCGCGACATAGTTGAGCAGCTGCTGGGTCAGCGCGCCGAAGTCTACGTCGGTGCCCTGGTCGAACCAGTTCAGCGCGACCGGGTCGGAGAAGTCGCGACCGGCCGACATCAGCGGGAGACGCTTGGTGAACTCGGCCGGATCGTCGATGAACTCCATGCCCTCGAACAGGGTCTGTCCTGCGAGGTTGTCGTAGCGCTTGCGCAGGTACTTCACGCCGGCGTCGCCGTGGGTGAAGGCGACGTGCGGGATCGGGTTGATGAACTCCGAGGGATCGCCGAGGATGCCCTTGTCGACCGCATGTGCCCAGAACTGACGCGACACCTGGAACTGCTCGTTGATGTTGAGCGCCTTGGTGATGTCGACGTCGCCGTCGGCGGTCTTGGGCGTGTAGTTGAGCTCACACAGCGCCGAGTGCCCGGTGCCCGCGTTGTTCCACGGGTCGCTGCTCTCCGCCGCAGCGGCGTCGAGCCGTTCGAACAGGCTGATTGACCAATCGGGCTGCAGCTGACGGAGCAGCGCTCCCAGGGTGGCACTCATGATGCCTGCACCCACCAACGCCACGTCGGTCTTGATCACCGTTTTCGACACCTGGACTCCACTTCAACCTGATCAACGATCTCTACATCGGCCATTGTCCAGCATGGCACGTCCTGTCACAGAATCGACCTGCTCAACTGTGGCATCCGTGACACTTCCGCGGCGTCCCCTGCCCGAGCAGACGGGTCACTAAGCTGGCTGCTGTGAGCGTATCCGCAGGCACCGGCTGGCAACCCGACCGCTTCCTGGACCACTACCAACTCCGCACCATCCCGCTGGGCGACGATCCGGACGGGGAATCACCCGTCACCGCGACCCTGATCCGCCGCGCCGAGGCGGGTGCGCGGATCGCCGGTCCGCGGCCCGTGGCCGGCGCGGTGCTCTATGTCCACGGCTTCACCGACTACTTCTTCCACGAGCCGCTGGCCGATTTCTTCACCGCCCGCGGCTACGCGTTCTACGCGATCGACCTGCGTAAGTGCGGACGGTCGCGGGAGAGCCACCACACCGCCCACTTCACGACGGACCTCGCTCGATACGACGAGGAACTCGGCCTCGCGCTCGAGCTGATCGCCGAGGAGGTGGGTGCGGACACCCGCACGATCATCGCCGGGCATTCGACGGGTGGCCTGATCACCGCGCTGTGGCTCGACCGGCTGCGCGAGCAGGACCCGGCCCGGCACGGGCTCGTCGACGGCCTGCTGCTCAACTCGCCGTGGCTGGATCTCCAGGGCGACGCCGTCCTGCGGACGCTGCCGGTGACGATGCTGATCAAGGCGGTGGCCGCGGTGCAACCCACCCGCGTGATCCCGCAGGAACTCTCCTCGGCCTACGGCGAGAGTCTTCACGAGAGTGCGCACGGCGAGTGGAGTTACGACCTCGCCCTCAAACCGATGGGCGGTTTCCCGGTCACCTTCGGGTTCCTGAACGCGGTCCGGAGCGGGCAACGACGTCTGCACCGCGGCATCGACGTCGGCACGCCGGCGCTCGTGTTGCGTTCGGACAAGACCCATTTCGCGAAGACCTACTCGGCGTCGACCGATCGCGCCGACGCCGTCCTCGACGTCCGCCAGATCGCCCGCTGGAGCGGGTGTCTCGGCGGGCGCGTGTCGACCGTCCCCATCCCCGACGCCCGCCACGACGTGTTCCTCTCGGTGCCGCATGCCCGTGAGCACGCCTATCGCGAGGTCGACGACTGGCTCGCCCGCACCATCCGGCCCGCGACCGAATCCTCGGAAACCAGTAGAAAAGAGAGCACCCTATGACCGCCACGCAGGTCGTCGACCTGGCCATCATCGGCTCCGGCAGCGGCAACTCCATCCCCGACGAGCGCTATGCCGACACGACGATCGCCATCTTCGAGGAAGGCGTGTACGGCGGCACCTGCCTCAACGTCGGCTGCATCCCGACCAAGATGTTCGTCTACGCGGCGGAGGTCGCCGAGATCGCCACGCAGGGCGCGCGTCTCGGGGTGCACGCCAAGGTCGACTCGGTGGACTGGCCCGGCATCGTCGAGCGCGTCTTCGGACGCATCGACCCGATCTCCGAGGGCGGCAAGGAGTATCGCGTGGACCGGTGCGAGAACATCACCGTCTACAGCTCCCATGTCGAGTTCGACGGTCGGGACGACGACGGCCTCTACCGTCTCGTCACCGCCGACGGTGCAACGGTTCTCGCCCGCGAGGTGGTCCTGGCCGCGGGTTCGCGCGCGGTCATCCCGCCGGTCATCGCCGATTCCGGCGTGGCGTACTACACCAACAACGACGTGATGCGTCTGCCGGAACTGCCCGAGCGGCTCGTCATCGTCGGAAGCGGTTACATCGCAGCCGAATTCGCGCACGTCTTCGGCGCTCTCGGCTCCAAGGTGTCGATCATCGCCCGCGGCCCCGCCCTGCTGCGCAAGCAGGATGCCGACATCTCCAACCGTTTCACCCAGGTCGCCGAGGAGAAGTGGGACGTCCACCTCGACACCGCCATCACCGGTGCGGAGGACCTGCCCGACGGCGGTGTCCGCCTGCAGTTCGACGACGGGACGCACCTGGAGGCCGACGTCCTGCTCGTCGCCACCGGCCGGAAGCCCAACGGCGACCGCCTCAACCTCTCCTCGGTCGGCATCGAACTCGACGAAGAGGGCCGGGTGCGCTGCGACATCCACGGCCGCACCGCCGCACGCGGGGTGTGGGCGCTCGGCGACGTCAGCTCGCCGTACCAGCTCAAGCACGTCGCCAACCACGAGGAGCGGGTGGTGCAAGCCAACCTGCTGAAGGGCTGGGATGCAGACGATCTCGTCGAGTTCGACCACCGGTTCGTCCCGGCGGCCGTCTTCACACACCCGCAGATCGCCTCGGTGGGGCTGACCGAAGACGAGGCCCGCGACGCCGGATACGACATCACGGTCAAGGTCCAGGCCTACGGTGACGTCGCCTACGGCTGGGCGATGGAGGACACCACCGGTTTCTGCAAGGTCATCGCCGAACGCGGCACCGGCAAGATCCTCGGCACGCACATCATCGGCCCGCAGGCCCCAACCGTCATCCAGCCGGTCATCCAGGCGATGTCGTTCGGCCAGACCGCCCTCGAGGTCGCCAAGGGGCAGTACTGGATCCACCCGGCGATGCCCGAGGTGCTCGAGAACGCGCTGTTGGGTCTGGAGATCTAGTGGCGATCTAGAACACCGTCGACCGCAGGGCGATCTCGCTGGCCAGTTCGGCGGGAGCGTTCTGCGGAATCCAGTGGTCGACGCCGGCCAGTTCGCAGAACCGGAAGTCGGAGTAGGCGTACCGGCCGCTGCCCTGCGCCTGCTCACGGCCGAGCGCGGCGTCGGCGTCGCTCCAGACGAGCGTCGTCGGGATCTCCACCGGCGGGCACGCCATGGTGCCCTTGATGTCGCCGACGAAGTTGGCCCGGTACCAGTTCAATGCAGCCCGCAGGGCGCCCGGTTCGCGCAGCGGGGCGAGCTCATCGGCGGTGACCCCGGCCGCGCGCAGCTTGGCGCCGTCGTCGGCGAGGAGTGTCTCCTCGGCGCCGTCGGCGACGAAATCGAGGATGTAGGACGATCGTTCGCGCTGATCGCTCGCCGCGAGTGCATCCCGCATCGCCGACGGGTGGCCGGTGCTGGCGACCACCAGACCGGTGAACCGGTCGGGGTACTTGCCCGCGAGATGCCACGCGACGATGCCGCCCCAGTCGTGCCCGACGAGGATCGCGTACCCGACCTTCAGTTCGTCGAGCACGGCGATCACATCCGACACCAGGTGGCTGAGGTGATAGTCCTCGACGGCCTCGGGTCGTGCGCCGGGGCTGTAGCCGCGCTGGTTCAGGACCAACGTCCGCAGGCCCGATTCGTGGAGTCGCGGGAGCACCGCGTCGTAGCAGGATCCGTCCACCGGGAATCCGTGAAGCAGCAGGACCCACGGGCCCCGTTCCGGTCCCCCGATCCGGACGTCGAAGGTGAGGCCGTTGACGGTCACCTGACGCTGATCTTCAGTCATTGGGCCACGATAGCGTCTGCGCCGAACCGGTGTCGGGGTCCAGGTGATGGCGGATGACGGGCGCCGACACGGGCGGACCGTCCTCGATGAGATGCATCACCGCGTCCATGTCGAGATGCTCGCTGACCAGGTCGGCCATCGTGTCGACCTGTCGCCGCCGGATCGCCTCCACCTCGGTGTCGCCCGCGACCCGGAAGTCCGGCACACCGGCCTCGGCGGCCACCTCGGTGAGCAGCCGACGCCGAAAGGCGTCGTTGGCCAGCAGTCCGTGCCAGTGCGTCCCACGGATCGCGCCTCGCACCGCACCTTCGGGACCCGCGGCGTCGTCGACGATCCAGGTGTCCTCCCGCGACCCGACGACCCGCCCGTGGTGGATCTCGTAGCCGCTGATCACCTCTCCACCGCGGCTGGTGCCGCTGACCTGACGCAACGTCTTGTCGGTGGCGAAGGAGATGTCGAGATCGAACACACCGAGGCCGTCGACGCGGCCACGACCGGATTCGATCGCGTCGTCGATGGTGCGGGCCAGCATCTGGAAACCCCCGCAGATGGCGACGACCGGGACGCCCCGGGCCGCGCGGGCGGTGACCGCGTCGGCGATCCCGCGGTCGCGCATCCAGGCGAGGTCGGAGACCGTGGCACGGGTTCCCGGGATCACCACCAGGTCGGCGGCGGCGACACTGCCCGGGTCGTCGACCCAGGTCACGTCGACGCCCGGTTCGCAGGCGAGCGCCTCGACGTCGGTGGAGTTGGAGATGCGGGGCAACCGGATCGCGGCGACGCGGAGCCGCGCGCCCGGACCGGCCGGGTTCAGCGGCGGTCCGACCCGCCGGCCGACGGGCGCCGCCAGGGAGTCCTCGGCGTCGAGCCACAGGTCGTCGGCGAACGGCAGGACACCGAGGGTCGGGCGGCCGGTGATCTCCTCGACCTGCCGGAGCCCGGTTTCGAGGATGCTCGGGTCGCCCCGGAACTTGTTGACGACGTAGCCCGCGATCAGCGCCTGGTCTGCGGGTTCGAGGATCGCGGTGGTGCCGAACAGCGAGGCCAACGAGCCACCGCGGTCGATGTCGGTGACCAGCAGCACCGGGAGCCGTGCGGCCTGCGCGAGCCCCATGTTGGCGATGTCGTTGCGGCGAAGGTTGATCTCGGCGACCGAACCCGCTCCCTCACAGAGCACGACGTCGAAGTCGCGGCGGAGCGCGGCGAGCTCCTCGGTGACGACCTCCCTCAGCCGGGACCGCCAGGCCATGTAGTCCCGGGCACCGACGTCCCCGGCCGGGCGCCCTCGCAGCACGACATGGGAGCGCCGGTCGCTGCCGGGTTTCAGCAGAACAGGATTGAACCGCGTCGAGGGTTCGAGCCCGCAGGCGAAGGCCTGCAGGGCCTGGGCGCGGCCGATCTCACCGCCGTCGAGCGTCACCACCGAGTTGTTGGACATGTTCTGCGCCTTGAACGGCGCGACCCGGACGCCGTCGCGCGCGAGAGCACGACAGAGACCTGCGACGAGGAGACTCTTACCGGCGTCACTGCTGGTCCCGCCCACGAGCAACGCCCCACCGAGATCGGCCACCACGACACCCCTTTCTCGACTGCGAACCAGGTGTCAATCTTCCACTGCCGGTCGGGGAACTCGACTCCGAGGGGTGCTCCCGCGCTCGGCCGGACACCGTCGGGTAAGTGTCGTCATGTCGCCGTGACCTTCCTTGCGTCGGGTCTACGCCGCTCACTAGTGTTGAGCGCGCATGTGGTTCGCCACGCGTGAAATCAGGAAGCATCTGATGGCGCGTGGCGTCGAGTCGCCGGCGTCACGCCGGCGACGAGAGGGAATCCGGTTCGAATCCGGAGCTGTCCCCGCAGCGGTATGCCGTAACGACCACCGTCATCAGCACTGAGCCCAGGCTTGGGAAGCGACGGTCAGTAGGAACCTCTCTCGAGAGCGACGGTGAGCCCGAAGACCTGCCAGGTGTACCGGACGCGCCGCGTCCGGTGGCTCGCCGCCTCGAGGATTGGGCGCAGGTCGAATCGGTGATCGTCGCGCGCTCTCTGCTGCCCGCGAGGTGGCTCGATCGATCTCCCCCTGCTGGGCGGTGAACCATCCGCCGTCAGTAGGAGAAGTCGACTTCCATGTCCGACACCGTCCGTCGCGATTCCGCGGCACCGTTCACGACCACCGTCCTCGGCACCGCACGCATCGGTCCCCGGCGCGAACTGAAAAGAGCCGTCGAAAGCTATTGGGGCGGTCGTATCGACCGCACCGAGCTCGCCGAGGTCGCGCAGCGCCTGCGCGGCGAGCAGTGGGCCGAGCTCACCGAGGCCGGTCACGACTCCGTCCCGGTCAACACGTTCTCGTACTACGACCAGGTGCTCGACACCTCTGTCCTCCTCGGCGCGTTACCGTCGAGGTTCGCCGAGATCGATGACCCGCTGGACCGCTACTTCGCGGCGGCGCGCGGCACCGCCGACGTCACTCCGCTGGAGATGACCAAGTGGTTCGACACCAACTACCACTATTTGGTGCCGGAGATCGGCCCGGACACCTCGTTCTCGCTGAATCCCGAGAAGGTCCTGGCGGAAGTCGCAGAGGCGAAGGAGCTCGGAGTCCCGGCCCGCCCGGTCATCGTCGGGCCGGTGACGTTCCTCGCGCTGTCCAAGGCGGTCGACGGAGCGAGTGCGCCGCTGGATCGCCTCGACGAACTGGTCCCGTTGTACCGCGACCTCCTGACGCTGCTGGCCGAGGCCGGCGTCGAGTGGGTTCAGCTGGACGAACCCGTCCTGGTCACCGATGTCGCCGCCGACCTGGGTCCCCGGGCCGAATCGGTGTACGACGCCCTGGGCACCCACGCTCAGCGTCCTGCCATCGCCGTGGCAACTTACTTCGGTGATCCCGGTGATCGGTTGACATATCTCGCGCGCACCCCGATCGAGGCAGTCGCGGTCGACCTCGTCGAAGGGTCGGTCGAGACCGTTGCCGGTACCCCGGGTCTGGCGGACAAGCTGCTGATCGCCGGCGTCGTGGACGGCCGCAATGTGTGGCGCACCGACCTGGACCAGGCCGCCGCGACGCTGGCCACCGTCCTCGGCTCCGCGCGGTCGATCGCCGTGTCGACCTCCTGCTCCACACTTCACGTCCCCTATTCCCTGGACGCCGAGAACGAGCTCGACACCGATCTCCGCGGCTGGCTGGCCTTCGCGGCAGAGAAATTCCGCGAGGTCGCGGTGCTGTCGTCGGCGTTGCACGAGGGCCGGGTCGTGCAGGCTGCCGCGTTCGCCGCGAGCACCATGGCACTCGCGAGCCGTGCCACCGATCCGCGCCTGCACAACGACGAGGTCCGCACACGTCTCGCCGCCATCAGCGATGCCGACGCCACCCGAGGCACGGCTGAACAGCGTCGCGTCGCGCAACAGGAACGGTTGGGGCTGCCCCCGCTGCCGACCACCACGATCGGTTCGTATCCGCAGACTTCTGCCATCCGGCTGGCACGCGCCGCACTCCGATCGGGCGAGATCGATCGCGCCGAGTACGAGAACCGGATGAAAGCCGAGATCGCCGATGTTGTCGCGTTGCAGGAGTCGATCGGTCTGGACGTCCTCGTCCACGGCGAACCCGAGCGCAACGACATGGTGCAGTACTTCGCCGAGCAGTTCGACGGCTACTTCGCCACCGCCAACGGGTGGGTGCAATCCTACGGTTCACGGTGCGTGCGACCGCCGATCCTCTACGGCGACGTCTCTCGTACCGCGCCGATGACCGTCGACTGGATCACCTACGCCCAGACGCTGACCGACAAGCCGGTCAAGGGCATGCTGACCGGCCCGGTGACCATCCTGGCCTGGTCGTTCGTCCGCAACGACCAGCCTCTGTCGACGTCCGCCGATCAGATCGCGCTCGCCATCCGTGACGAGACGGTCGACCTCGAGGCAGCCGGCGTCGGGATCATCCAGGTCGACGAGCCCGCCCTTCGCGAGTTGCTGCCGTTGCGCGACGCAGACAAACCCGGCTACCTGGAGTGGGCTGTCCGCGCCTTCCGGATCGCGACCTCGGGAGTCCGCGACGACACGCAGATCCACACGCACCTCTGCTATTCGGAATTCGGCGAGGTCATCGGCGCGATCGCGGACCTCGACGCCGACGTCACCTCGATCGAGGCGGCGCGCTCGCACATGGAGGTCCTCGACGATCTCGACGAGGCCGGTTTCCGCAACGCGGTCGGCCCGGGTGTCTACGACATCCACTCGCCGCGTGTGCCCCAGCAGGACGAGATCTACACGGCGCTGTCGTCGGCGCTGTCGAGCGTCGGCGCCGGACGCCTGTGGGTCAACCCGGATTGCGGGCTGAAGACGCGCGAAACGCCCGAGGTCGTCGAATCGCTCACCAACATGGTGGCCGCGGCAACACGACTGCGTGGGACGATCTCCTGACGATCCCGATGACGACGGCCGTCGCACTCATCCGAGTGCGACGGCCGTCG
>NZ_JAJQJP010000055.1:0-13035 GCF_021245825.1 Gordonia metallireducens
GCACTCATCCGAGTGCGACGGCCGTCGTCATCTGTGCGTCAACCTATTTCGAGGAGCAGGTCGCCGGGGGCGACCTGGGTGACCGAATCGATCGCGAGCCGCGCGACCCGGCCTCCCACGGGTGCGGTGATGGTGGCTTCCATCTTCATCGCCTCGATCGTCCCGATGGCCGCGCCAGCAGCGACCTCGTCGCCGAGGCCGACACTCAGGGAGACCACGCCGGCGAAAGGTGCACCGACGCATCGCGGATCGGACCGGTCGGCCTTTTCCGCGGCGGCGACTTCGGCGTCGACGGAGCGGTCACGCACCTGTACGGGTCGCAGTTGTCCGTTGAGGATGCACATCACGGTCCGCATGCCCATCTCATCGGGTTCGCTGATGGCTTCGAGCCCGATGAGCAGTTCCACTCCCGGTTCGAGCTCGACGCGATGTTCCTCGCCGTATCGCAGGCCGTAGAAGAACTGGTTCGCCGACAACCGTGAAGTGTCGCCGAAGGTGTCCTGGTGATCGTCGAAGTCCTTCGTGGGGCCGGGGAACAGCAGTCGGCTGAGTGTGTGCCGCCGCTTCGGGCCCGGGGTGTCCAGAGCTGCCGAGTCCTCGGCCGACAGTGCCTCGGTCGCCGGCGGGTCGGTGCGGCCTTCGAGCGCGACTGTCCGTAGCGGTTCGGGCCAACCGCCGACCGGATCGCCGAGTTCGCCACGCAGGAAACCGATCACCGAATCCGGGATGTCGTAGGAGCGTGGATCGGCGGCGAACTCCGCGGCAGTGATCCCCCGGCCCACAAGTGCCAACGCGAGATCCCCGACGACCTTCGATGACGGGGTCACCTTGATCAAGCGACCCAGCATACGGTCGGCGGCGGCATAGGCCTCCTCGACCGCCTCGAAGCGGTTTCCGAGTCCGACCGCGATGGCTTGCTGCCGTAGATTCGACAACTGCCCGCCCGGGATCTCATGGGTATAGACGCGGCCGGTCGGCGCGGGTAAACCGGATTCGAAGGGCGCATACACCTTTCGCAGCGCTTCCCAGTACGGTTCGAGGTCACACACCGCTTTCAGGTCCAGTCCCGTGTCACGGTCGGAGTGCGCGGCCGCAGCCACGATCGCCGACAGTGCGGGCTGACTCGTGGTCCCCGCCAGCGCGGCGCTGGCACCGTCGACCGCCGATGCTCCGGCCTGCCAGGCCGCCAGGTAGGTGGCCAACTGCCCGCCGGGGGTGTCGTGGGTGTGGACATGGATCGGCAGGTCGAAGTTCTTGCGCAGCGCCGACACCAGTGTGGTCGCCGCGGGGGCGCGCAACAGTCCGGCCATGTCCTTGATCGCCAGCACATGCGCACCCGCGTCGACGATCTGTTCCGCGAGGCGCAGGTAATAGTCGAGCGTGTAGAGGCGTTCACCCGGGTTCACCAGATCCCCGGTGTACGACATGGCCACCTCCGCCACCGCCGTGCCGGTCTCCCGGACGGCATCGATCGCCGGACGCATCGCGTCGATGTTGTTGAGGGCGTCGAAGATCCGGAAGATGTCGATGCCGGTGGCAGTGGCTTCGGCCACGAATGCGGTGGTCACTTTGGTGGGATACGGGGTGTAGCCGACCGTGTTGGCACCGCGCAGCAGCATCTGCAGGCAGATGTTGGGGACCGCTTCACGCAGCTGCGCCAGCCGATCCCAGGGGTCTTCCTTCAGAAAACGCAGCGCGACATCGTAAGTGGCGCCACCCCAGCACTCCAGGGACAGCAACTGCGGGGTCATGGCCGCCACGTACGGCGCCACGGCCATCAGCCCGGTCGTACGCACCCGGGTCGCCAGCAGCGACTGATGCGCATCACGGAAGGTGGTGTCGGTGACCCCCAGCGCCGTCGAATCGCGCAGGTCGTCGGCGAATCCCTGCGGCCCCAGCGTCAGCAGTCGCTGCCGCGAGCCGTCCGGCGGTGACGCCAGCGACGCCCGGTCCAGGGTGGGCAGTTTGTCGCGCGGGTACACCGTCGTCGGACGCTCGCCGTGGGGTTTGTTGACGGTGACGTCGGCCAGGTAGGACAGGATCTTCGTGCCGCGGTCGGCCGAGGATCGCGAGGTCAGCAACCAGGGCCGGTCCTCGATGAACGACGTGGTGACCCGTCCCTCGCGGAAGTCCGGATCGTCGAGCACCGCCTGGAGGAATGGGATGTTCGTGGTCACGCCACGGATGCGGAACTCGGCCACCGCACGCCGCGCACGACGTACTGCGGTCGGGAAATCCCTTCCGCGACAGGTCAACTTGACCAGCATCGAGTCGAAGTGTCCGCTGACCTCGCCGCCGAGTACCGCGCCACCGTCCAGGCGCACCCCGGCACCCCCGGGGCTGCGATAGGCGGTGATCCGTCCGACGGCGGGCCGGAAGTCGTCGGCCGGGTCTTCGGTGGTGATGCGACATTGCATGGCCGCCCCACGGATCTGGAGCCGGTCCTGACTCACACCGAGATCCTCCAGGGATTCACCCGATGCGATGCGCAGCTGCGCGGCGACCAGATCCACGTCGGTGATCTCCTCGGTCACGGTGTGCTCGACCTGGATTCGCGGATTCATCTCGATGAACACATGCCTGCCTTGTTCATCGAGCAGGAACTCGACGGTACCGGCACAGGTGTAACCGATGTGACGGGCGAAGGCGACTGCGTCAGCACAGATCTGCTCACGCAGCTCCGGCGACAGATTCGGTGCCGGCGCCAGCTCGATCACCTTCTGATGGCGCCGCTGCACCGAGCAGTCACGTTCGAAGAGATGGACCACGTTGCCATGGGTGTCGGCGAGGATCTGCACCTCGATGTGGCGCGGATTCACCACCGCCTGTTCGAGGAAGACCGTCGGGTCGCCGAACGCCGCACCGGCCTCACGAGAGGCTGCTGCGATCGCATCGGCCAGGTCGGACGGCTTTTCCACCGGACGCATACCGCGACCACCGCCGCCGGCAACGGCCTTCACGAACACCGGGAACACCATGTCGGCGGCCGCCCGAACCAACTCGTCCACATCAGCCGACGGCTCCGACGACGCCAGGACCGGCAGACCGGCCGCCTTGGCCGCGGCCACCGCCGTCGCCTTGTTTCCGGTCAGCTCGAGAACATCGGCCGACGGTCCGACGAAAGTGATCCCTGCGTTCCCGCACGCGCGGGCCAGTCCTTCGTTCTCCGACAGGAATCCGTAGCCCGGGTAGACCGCGTCCGCGCCGCAACGTTGCGCCGCCGCGATCACCTCGTCGACCGACAGGTACGCGCGTACCGGATGTCCCGGATTCCCGATCTGATACGATTCGTCGGCTTTGGCTCGATGGACGGAGTTGCGGTCCTCGTAGGGGAAGACCGCAACTGTGCGGGCACCGAGTTCGAAGGCCGCGCGAAAAGCGCGCACAGCGATCTCGCCGCGGTTGGCGACCAGGACTTTCTCGAACACGTGTCTCTCTCTCGTCGGGCTGGAGGGTGGTCGCTATGCCGAGGTCAGTGACCGTTGCGGCAGACCCGAGTACTGGCTGAGCGGCCGGATCAGGGCGTTGGACGCGACTTGTTCCATGATGTGCGCGGTCCACCCGGTGATCCGGCTCATCACGAAGATCGGCGTGAACGAGGCTATGTCGAAGTCCATGAGGTAATACGCTGGGCCGGTGGGGAAATCGAGGTTGGGCTTGATGCCGGTGCGTTCGTCCATGACCGCTTCGAGTTCGGTGTAGATCTCACACCACTTGGTCTCCCCGAGGTGATCCGCCACGTCGAGGAGGGCCTTCTTCATGGTGGGTACGCGTGAGTCACCGTTCTTGTAGACGCGGTGACCGAAGCCCATGACCTTCTCTCTGGCATCGAGTTTCGCGGTCAGCCACGGCCGCGCCCGGTCGGGTCGGTCGATGTCGATCATGTCGTACATGACGGCCTCGTTCGCGCCGCCGTGCAGCGACCCCTTCAACGCTCCGATGGCAGCGGTGACCGCACTGTAGATGTCGGACCGGGTGCTGGTGACCACGCGCGCCGCGAAGGTCGATGCGTTGAAACTGTGTTCGGCGTAGAGCACCATCGACTTCTCGAAGGCCCGGACGATCACCGGGTCGGGGACCTCGCCGAAGCACATGTTCAAGAAGTTCTCCGCGTAGCCCAGCCCGTGGTGGGGCGCGATCGGGTCCAGGCCGCGCCGGCGGCGCATGTCGGCGGCGACGATCGTCGGCAGCACGGCGAACATCCGTAGCGACTTGTCGTAGTTGGCTTCCGGAGTGCTGAGTTCCTCGTCGGGATCCTCGGTACCCAGAAAACTGATGGCGGTGCGAACGACATCCATGGGATGACAGTTCTCTGGAATGCGCTGCAGGACGGACAACGTCGAGCGGTCGACCCGCCGGTAGGCGCGCTCGCGCTGGGTGAGCATGGCCAGCTGCCCGTCGGTCGGCAGTTCGCCGTGCCAGAGCAGGTACGCGACCTGCTCGAACGAGCATTGTTCGGCGAGATCCTGGACGGGGTAGCCGCGATAGGTCAGCGAGTTGGTCTCAGGTACGACCTTGGAGATGGCGGTGGTGTCGACGACGACACCGGCGAGCCCTTTGTAGATCGTCGGGGTCTCGACCGCTTCCGCGGCGCCCGCTTCGGTAGTGGTCATTGCGGTGCTCCCTCGATGGTGAAGTTGAACAGATCGGAGTCGAAGTCGTTGTAGTCCTCGTAACGAAGCAGTTCGTACAGCCTGCTGCGGTGCTGCATCTCGTCGAGAAGCCCTGATTGTGTTCCCTGCGTGACGATGACACGCAGGCCTCGTTCCACCGCACCCATCGCGATACGCAACGTGGTCACCGGGTAGATGACCGCGTTGTAGCCGACACTCGTCAACTGTTCGGCGGTCAGGAGATCCGACTTCCCGAACTCGGTCATGTTCGCCAGCAACGGCACGTCGACTGCCTTGCGGAACTTCTCGAACTCACCGAGGTCGCGGAGCGCCTCGGTGAAGATGAGGTCGGCGCCGGCATCGGCGTAGGCCCTCGCCCGGTCGATGGCGACATCGAGCCCCTCGATGGCGCGGGCATCGGTGCGCGCGCAGATGACGAAGTCACTGTCACGGCGGGCGGCGACCGCGGCGCCGAGCCGCTTGACCATGTCGCGGGCGGGAACGACGTCCTTGCCGTCGAGGTGACCGCAGCGTTTGGGATTCACCTGGTCCTCGAGGTGACAGCCCGCGAGTCCGGCGTCCTCCAGTGTTGCGACGGTGCGAGCGGCGCTCATCGGTTCGCCGAAGCCGGTGTCGGCGTCGATCAGAGTGGGGAGTTCGCTTGCGCGGGCGATGGATCCGCCCCGTGTCGCGACCTCGGTGAGCGTGGTGAGCCCGATGTCGGGCAGTCCCAGGTCGGCCGAGAGCACCGCACCGGACACGTAGACACCCTCGAAGCCGATGTCTGCGATCAGCTTCGCCACGAGTGGTGAGAATGCTCCCGGCCAACGCTGGAGGGTCCCGGAGTCGAGACCCGCCCGCAGGGCCTGCCGCTTCGCCGACGCGGAAGCGTTCGACGAGAACAGGCCCGAGACCGTGGAGGTGGCGGCTGCCTCGGTGGTAGAGGTCATCAGAAGATGCCCTTTCCGGTCTGCGGAGCCCGGTCCAGGACAGCCGGAAGGACGAGCGTGTTCAGCACCGACAGGCCGCCGGCGGCAATCGTCTCCAGCTTCTCTACATCGCCGAGGAAGCGGTCCTGCTCATCGGCGTCGACGACGCCCTCGGCCATCGAACGGAACTTCGCGATGTACTGGTCCCGCCCGAACGGACGGGCGCCGAGCGGATGCGCGTCGGCCACGGCGAGCTCGTCGGTGATGACCTCACCGTTCCGCAGTGTGATGACCGCCTTCGCACCGAATGCCTTCTCGTTCGGATCGGCCGAGTGGTACCGGCGGGTCCACTCGGGGTCCTCGACGGTGGAGATCTTCTTCCACAGCGCGATGGTGTCGGGACGGTTGGCACGCTCCGGGGCGTAGGACTTCTCGTGATCCCAGGTGCCGTCCTGCAGTGCGACGGCGAAGATGTACATCACCGAGTGGTCGAGGGTCTCGCGGCTCGCAGTCGGATCGAACTTCTGCGGATCCCCGGACCCGGTTCCGATGACGACGTGGGTGTGGTGGCTGGTGTGCAGCACGATCGACTCGATGTCGTCGAAGTCGGCGATCCTCTCACGCATCCGGCGGGCGAGGTCGATCGGCGCCTGGCTCTGGTACTCCGCCGAGTGTTCCTTGGTGTAGGTGTCCAGAATCGCCCGCTTCGGCTCACCGGGCCCGGGGAGCGGGATCGTGTACTCGGCGTCGGGTCCGCTGAGCAGCCAGGCGATGACGCCGTCCTCGCCCTCCCAGATCGGGGCGGGGGCACCCTCGCCACGCATGGCGCGGTCGACAGCTTCGACGGCGATCTTGCCCGCATGGGCGGGCGCGTACGCCTTCCAGCTGGAGATCAGGCCCTTTCGTGACTGGCGGGTCGCCGTGGTCAGGTGCAGCGCCTGCCCGATTGCCTGGTAGATGGTCTCGGCGTCGAGATTCAGCATCGTGCCCAGACCGGCGGCCACCGAGGGCCCCAGGTGGGCGACGTGGTCGATCTTGTTCTCGTGCAAGCACATTCCGCGAACGAGGTCGACCTGCACTTCGTAGGCGGTGGCCAGGCCACGGATCAGGTCATGGCCGCTGGCACCGACGTGCTGACCGACTGCGACCAGTGCGGGGATGTTGTCGCCGGGATGGGAGTACTCCGCGGCGAGGAACGTGTCATGGAAGTCGAGTTCGCGCACCGCCACGCCGTTGGCCCACGCGGCCCACTCCGGGGAGAAGGTGCCGTCGATGCCGAACACCGTGGCACCCGGCGCGCTCGGATGAGCCTGCGCCTGCCGACGGGCGGAGGTGACCGGACGACGGATCACCGACGCTGCGCTCACCGCGGCGTTGTCGATGACGCGGTTGATGATCATGTCGCGGGTGTCGGCGGGTACCTCGACCGGGTCCACGGCGATGTCGGCGATCTTCTGAGCGAGGTGCTCCGACTGCGGGAAGTCCTCGGAGCTGCGATGGGTGCGGACGTGGTGATTGATCATGTTCGCACCGTACGCATCCCGCCAACTCCTCCGAAAGGCCTGGCAAATGCGTATTTTTGCGGACTTATCGGAGCGAATTTGCGTACGTTGTGGATACCGGGAGCGGTATGCTGCCGTCGTGAAGAAAGCAGGAGGCGGATCACCTGGTCGGCGCATGTTCGCGGGGGCGCGACTGCGTCGGCTACGGGACGAGCGAGGACTGTCCCAGGCGGCGTTGGCCCGGCGAATCGACCTGTCGACCAGTTACGTCAACCAACTGGAGAATGATCAGCGGCCACTCACGGTGCCGGTGTTGTTGACGTTGTCGCGCGAGTTCGACCTCGATGCGGACTATTTCGCCCCGGACGGCGATGCCCGGCTCGCTGCCGACCTCGCCGACGTCCTCGCCGCCCAATCCGACGTCCCCAACATCAGCCGGGCGGAGATCGCCGAACTCGTCGCACGCATGCCGTCGGTCGGTACGACACTGGTGAACCTGCACCGCCGCCTTACCGCCGCCGACAGCGAAGTGGACAACTACCGGGCGCAGGTGTCCGGCGACCCGACCCGCCCGGCGTCGACCCCGATGCCGTTCGAAGAGGTCCGCGACTTCTTCTACGACCGGCGCAACTACATCGATGCACTCGATGTGGCAGCCGAGCGGATTTTCTCCGATCACCGGCTGACCATCGGCGGCCTCGACCTCCAGTTGGCCGACGTACTCGCCGCCGACCACGGCATTCGGGTGTCCATCACCCACCACCCGGACCCGGCCGCCAGGGCACACACACCCAAACGACGATTCGATGCGGCCAACCGCACCGTGCACCTGGCCGGGCGACTGACCGCGGGACAGCGCGCGTTCCAGCTGGCGACCCAGTTGGCCATGGAAACCCAATCCGATGTCATCGACGACATCATCTCCGCCGCTGATGATCTCAGCGATCAAGCGGTCCCGGTTGCCAGAATCGGCCTGGCCAACTACTTCGCGGGTGCGCTTCTACTCCCGTACGAGATCTTCCGACAGGCCGCCGACGCGGCACACTACGACATCGAGTTGCTCAGCCTCGGTTTCGAGGTCGGGTTCGAGACCATCTGCCACCGGCTGTCGACTCTGCAACGACCGGGCAGCCGCGGGATCCCGTTCATCTTCGTACGCGTCGACCGCGCCGGGAACATCTCGAAAAGACAGTCCGCCACCGCATTCCATTTCTCGCGAGTCGGCGGCAGCTGCCCGCTGTGGATCGTGCACGACGCCTTCGCCACACCGGGTCGAGTCCTGACCCAGGTTTCGGCGATGCCCGACGGGCGCTCGTACTTCTGGCTCGCCCGCACCACGATCGAACCCGGCGGGTACCTCGCCCCGCACAAGAGTTTCGCGATCGGACTCGGCTGCGACGTGGCCCACGCCGACCGGCTCGTCTACTCCACCGGCGTCGACCTCGATGATTCCCGCACGGTCGTACCCATAGGGGCCGGATGCAAAGTGTGCGACCGACCGGCCTGCCCGCAACGCGCATTCCCACAACTCGGACGACCCATCCACGTCGACCCCGAGGTCAGCGACTCCGTGCCCTACCGTCCCCGGCCGGTGCAGGATTGACCAGACGACCCCCGGACGCCAAGAGGCGAGGCGGCCAAACCGGACAGGAGCTGTGCCACTAAGCTGACCGTGGCCGCTTCGCGGCGCCGATCGGTCGAGGAAATCCGGTGCAAATCCGGAACTGACGCGCAACGGTGAGCATCCAGTCCGGCGAACGACTGCATGCGAGTCCGATCGCTCCTCCGTTCGGCTCAGGTATGCCCGGCTCCGCGAGTGGGCCCTTTACCAGAAAGCTCTCAACTCATGCGTATGTCAGCGACCCGGTGCGCGATCACCGTTGCCGCGGCCGTGGTCCTCGCCGGTTGCGCCGGCTCGGACGGCGACACAGGCGAAGCCACCAACGGTGACACCGTCACCATCGAGAACTGCGGTCGGACCGTCAGCATCGAGTCCGCGCCGCAGCGCGTGGTCTCACTCAACCAGGCCTCGACCGAGATCTTGCTGTCCCTGGGCCTCGCCGACCGAATGGTGGGCACGGCGACGTGGACCGACCCGGTCCGCGAGAATCTCGCCGACGCCAATGCCTCGGTCCCCCGACTTGCCGACAACAAACCGTCGATCGAGACCGTCCTCGCGGCGAACCCGGACTTCGTGACGGCGTCTTTCGGTTCGTCCATCGGCGACGGCGGAGACGCCGGCCGCGACCAGTACGAGACGCTCGGCGTACCCACCTATCTGTCCCCCACCGACAACGGCTGCAACGGCGAGGTGTCCTCGGCTTCCAACGCCGACGGCGCACGCACCACCCCGTACACGATGGACATCGTGTACCAGGAGATTCGCGAGCTCGCGACGATTTTCGGCGTCGGCGAACGCGGTGAAGAGTTCATCGGCGAGCTCAAGGGCCGCGTGCGCGCGGCCTCGGAACCGGTGAATGCGACCGGGGTGACTCTTGCGTACTGGTTCGCCGACACCCAGACCCCGTACATGGCCGGGTGCTGCGGCTCCTCGGGGGCCATCACCACCGCGGTCGGCGCCACCAACGTCTTCGCCGACACCACCGACGAATGGCCACAGGTACCTTGGGAGACAGTCGCCGACCGCAATCCCACCGCGTTGGTGCTGGCGGACCTGAGTCGACGCAGCATCGACGGTGACGCGCTCGACAGCAAGATCGCGTTCCTCGAGTCCAATCCGGTCACCGCCCAGATGCAGGCGGTGCGCAACCGCCGCTACATCATCGTCAACGGCGCGGACATGAACCCGACGATCCGCACCGTCGACGGTATGGAGAAGGTCGCGACTGCACTGCAGAAGTGGAACCTCGCCACTCCGCAATCGTGACATACGACGTGGCGACCGTAGAGACCACGGACGATGCCGATGAAACACCCCTACAGACTCGACGAACCGGCTCGACAGCTGTGTTCACCGGCGTGCTCGTCGGCGGTGCCGCCCTACTGATCATCTCGATCGCGGCGGCCGTCACTCTCGGCCCGGCAAACCTGTCGGTACGAGACGTGTACGCCGTCATCGGCGAGCACTGGGGAATCGGCTCGTCCGGCCTGACCGCGTTGCAGGACGGTATCGTATGGCAGCTCAGGCTCCCCCGCACTCTGCTCGCCGCAATCTGCGGCGCAGGACTCGCCCTATGCGGAGCAATAATGCAATCGCTGCTGCGCAACCCTCTGGCCGACCCGTTCGTTCTGGGTATCTCCTCAGGCGCCTCCACCGGTGCAGTACTGGTGACGATCCTCGGGATCGGGGGCGGGGTCATCTCGCTGTCCGCCGGTGCCTTCGCCGGCGCGGTGGTCGCATTCGCAACAGTCATCGCACTAGCGACGGGCGCGGGAGGAGGCACCGCGAAGGTCATTCTCGCCGGGGTCGCAGGTACACAGCTTTTCTCTGCGCTGACCTCGTTCATCGTCATGTCCTCGGCGAACGCCGAACAGACTCGCGGGGTGCTGTTCTGGCTGCTGGGCTCGCTCAGCGGCGCCGATTGGTCAGACGTCATCGTCTGCGGCACGATCACCGGCGTCGGAATCGTCGTCTGCCTCACGGTGTCCACATCGCTCGACGCGTTCACCTTCGGAAACAACGCAGCGGCAGCTCTGGGTGTGTCCGTTCGCCGGATCCGTGTTCTGCTGCTCACCGTGACCGCGCTGATCACCGCAGCACTGGTCAGCGCAGCAGGAGCGATCGGGTTCGTCGGTCTGGTGCTGCCACATGCGGCCCGATTCCTCGTCGGGCCGCGGCACGGACGACTACTGCCCGCCACCGCCGTGATCGGCGCGGTGTTCATGGTGTGGGTCGACGCCGCCGCACGAACCCTGTTCGCCCCCCAGGAGATTCCTGTCGGCGTCGTCACCGCTCTCGTCGGTGTACCGGCTTTCGCCCTCATACTCTTCCGGATGCGAGGTAGGGCATGAAACCACACGCACAACAGGCAGTTCGCTGATGCCGCTGCACGCCAAAGACATCGGATGGAGCCGCGGCGGACACCTCGTCCTCGACGGCGTCACCGTCGAACCGGCCCCAGGAGAGACGATTGGACTCCTCGGACCCAACGGCTCCGGAAAATCGTCGCTCCTCGGTGTGCTGGCCGGAGTCCACAAACCGGACACGGGTCGTGTCCTGTTGGACGACAACGACATACGAATGCTTCGCCGGCGTCAGATCGCCCGGAGAGTCGCCGTCGTCGAGCAACACGCGGACACCGAGATCGACATCAACGTCGCCGACATCGTCAGGCTCGGACGGATCCCGCACAGCGGCACCTTCGGCGGAGACCGAGCAGCCGACGCCGCCGCGATCGACGAAGCGCTCACGCACACCGGGATGCTCCGGCATCGGCACCGGCGGTGGCACACGCTGTCCGGCGGCGAACGCCAACGCGTCCAGATCGCACGAGCCCTCGCCCAACAACCCGACGAACTGCTCCTCGACGAGCCGACGAACCACCTGGACATCTCCCACCAGCTCGACATCCTCGCGTTGGTGTCCCGCCTTCCGATCAACAGCTACATCGCACTGCATGACCTGAACCTCGCAGCGGTGTTCTGCGACCGCGTCATAGTCCTCGACCACGGCTCGATCGTCACGGCCGGAACCCCGGCCGAGGTCATCACCGAAGAGCTGGTCGAGGAGGTGTACTCGGTCCGGGCACGGGTCACCATCGAGGACGGCATCCCGCACGTCGACTGGAGTCGACACGTGGTCGGTCCATCTGCGTCGGAGGCTTCTCGTCAGGCGGTGGCGTCGTTCACACAACACACCACTCACCTCGCGGGCGGCGCGTGCTGGTTACAGTGACGACAACGCCTGCGAGGGCGTGGTCGGGAAGGCCTGTGCGAGCGGGTCGGGACAAGGGGGTCGTCGGGCGTGGAGACAGTGGAACCCGGGTCGGTGTTCGCCGGGTATCGCGTGATCTCCCTGCTGGGGCGCGGCGGGATGGGCCAGGTCTGGCTCGTCGAACATCCGACGCTGGGCCGTCGTGAGGCCCTGAAGATCATCTCGCCGAATCCGGCCGATCCGAGCTTCCACGAGCGGTTCCGCAACGAGGCCCGGACCGCGGCGGCCCTCGATCACCCGGGCATCGTCACCGTCTTCACCCACGGTGTCGAGAACGGCAGCCCGTGGTTCTCGATGACCTACCTCGACGGCAGGGACCTCACCGGCGCCGGCCAGATGCCCGTCGACGAGGTCGTCACCATCACCGCCCGCGTCGCCGACGCGCTCGACTACGCACATGGTCAGCGGGTCATCCACCGCGACGTCAAGCCGGCGAACATCGTCGTCGCCCGCAGGCCGGACGGCCGCATCGCCCGCGTGACGGTTCTCGACTTCGGTATCGCCAGGCTGGTCGACGGCAACAAGATGACCGCGACCAACCTGTTCGTCGGCACGCTGGCCTACGCCGCTCCCGAACTCCTCACCGGGGAGGCCGCGATACCCGCCTCGGACCAGTACGCCCTGGGCTGCACCGTCTTCCAGCTACTCACCGGCCGTCAGCCGTTCCCGGGCAACACCCCGATGGCGCTCATCTCGGGACATGTGAACTCGCCCGTGCCCCGGCCGTCGGACCACGATCCGGCCCTGGCGCATCTCGATCCGGTCTTCGCCCGGGCACTGGCCAAGCAGCCCGGCGACCGGTTCGCATCGTGCACCGAGTTCGCGCGGGCACTCGAGCAGGCGGCGGCCGCGGGCCCGCGTCGCGCGGCGCCCACCACCCCGGCCCCGGCGTTCCCGCCCCGAATCCCGCAGCAGCCCCCGTTCCAGCCGCACACCCCGCCCACCCCGCATCAGCCGCTCACCCCGGCCCCGGTCTTCGCCGGCGGCGTCCCCCCGCCGCCGCCGCAGAAGAAGCGGTACGGGCGCCGCGGGGGGGTGGGCGCAGGKGTCCTCGTCCTCGTCCTGGCGCTCGTGATCACCGCGATCGTCCTGGTCGG
>NZ_JAJQJP010000056.1:0-25023 GCF_021245825.1 Gordonia metallireducens
CCCCCCCCCGCCGCACCCCCCCACCCCCCCCCCCCCCCCCCCCCCCCCCCCCCCCCCCACCCCCCCCCCGTTTCACGCAGCAGACGGTATACGCGATGAGAGCTTGTATCTTGGGCTCGTAGATGTGTATAAGATACCGCCGACGAGGCGTGCGGAGTGATCGCCGGGCCGGAGGGTTCCGACGACCCGCAGCGTTTCATCCCGATGATCAACGCCGAACGGTCGCCCACGTTCTACCGGTTCGATTCCGCCGAGCAGCTGTCCGTGTGGCGCGAGATGGATCGCCGCGACGAGGAACCGGTGGTGATCTACCACTCGCACACCGCGACCGAGGCCTACCCGAGCCGCACCGACATCTCCTACGCCGGCGAGCCCGGCGCCCACTATGTGCTGGTGTCCACCCGGGACCCGGAGACCGCCGAGATCCGTAGCTATCGCATCGTCGACGGCACGGTCACCGAAGAAGAGATCGAGATCAGGAGCTGAATATGCCAGTCACCGTGTCCATCCCGACGATCCTGCGGACCCACACCGGCGGCGCCAAGCGCGTCGAGGGTTCCGGGACCACGCTCTCCGCACTGATCGACGACCTCGAGTCGGGCAACCCCGGACTCAAGGAGCGACTCGTCGCGGACGGAAAACTCCACCGCTTCGTCAACATCTACGTCAACGACGAGGACGTCCGGTTCTCCGGCGGTCTCGACACCTCCATCGACGACGGTGACGAGGTGACCATCCTGCCTGCGGTCGCCGGCGGCTGCTGAGCGTGGCACGCTACGACTCACTCATCGACTCGGTCGGCAACACACCGCTGATCGGGCTCCAGAGACTGTCCCCGCGCTGGGACGAGACGGCCGACGGACCGCACGTCCGACTCTGGGCCAAACTCGAGGACCGCAACCCGACCGGTTCCATCAAGGACCGGCCGGCGCTGCGCATGATCGAGCAGGCCGAACGTGACGGGCTGCTGCACGCGGGCTCGACGATCCTCGAACCGACCAGTGGCAACACCGGGATCTCGCTGGCCATGGCCGCGAAACTCAAGGGCTACCAGCTGATCTGCGTGATGCCGGAGAACACTTCCGAGGAGCGTCGTTCGCTGCTGCGCATGTTCGGTGCCAAGGTGATCTCCTCGCCGGCCGCCGGCGGGTCCAACACCGCAGTCGCCGTGGCCAAGAAGCTGGCGTCGGAGAACCCCGATTGGGTGATGCTCTACCAGTACGGCAACCAGGCGAACGTCGCCGCCCACTACGAGGGAACCGGCCCCGAGCTCTACGCCGATCTGCCGGAGATCACGCATTTCGTCGCGGGCCTGGGCACCACCGGGACGCTCATGGGCGTCGGACGTTTTCTGCGCGAACGCAGTCCGGACATCGAGATCGTCGCGGCCGAACCGCGCTACGGCGACGAGGTGTACGGCCTACGCAACATCGACGAGGGCTTCATCCCGGAGCTCTACGACGACTCGGTGCTCACCCGCCGGTTCTCGGTGACCGGCGTCGACGCGGTCGCCCGCGTCCGTGAGCTGATCGACCTCGAGGGCATCTTCGCGGGCATCTCCACCGGCGCGATCCTGCAGGCCGCGCGCGGCATCGGGCGTCGGGCCCTGAAGGCGGGCGTCCGCGCCGACATCGGCTTCGTGGTGCCCGACGCGGGATGGAAGTATCTCTCGACCGGAGTCTACGAAGGTAGCCTGGACGACGCGGAGCAGGCACTCGAAGGTCAGCTCTGGGCGTGACCGGCCCGCCGGAACGCCACCCGAAGAGTCGAGACCCGAAGAGAAACTGGCCATGACGTCGTACACCCCACCGGTCGGGCAGCAGCAGGAGCCGCGGCGCTCCCGCCCGCTCTGGCTGCGCTCGCTGATCACCACCGTGTGCATCATCGCGGTGCTGTTCGTCATCGAGCTGATCGACGCGGCCACCCGATACGATCTCGACTCCAACGGGATCGAACCCCGCCAGGTCGACGGCCTCGACGGCATCCTCTGGGCGCCGATGTTGCACGCCGACTGGGAGCACCTGTTCGCCAATCTCATGCCCGGTGCGGTGCTCTGCTTCCTGGTCCTGATGACGCAGCGGTTTCTCATCGTCACCGGCATCATCTGGGTGATCTCCGGGGTGGGGGTGTGGCTGTTCGCCGCGCCCTACTCGATCACGGTCGGCGCGTCGGGCATCATCTTCGGCTGGCTCACCTTCCTCATCGTGCGCGGCCTGTTCAACCGCGATCTGTGGCAGATCCTCGGCGGCGTCGTGCTCCTCCTGATCTACGGCTCGATCCTGTGGGGCGTGCTGCCGACCAACCCCGTCGTCTCCTGGCAGGCACATCTGTTCGGCGCGATCGCCGGCGTGCTGGCCGCCTGGTTCCTCGCCTCGCGCGACCGCAAAGGCAAGCAGCGCACCGCGACCCCGGGGGTGGCGTCATAACCGCCTCACCCAACGTGCCCGTCTGGACCTCCGATCCCGAGGCGCCGATCGGGATCTTCGACTCCGGCGTCGGCGGACTGACCGTGGCTCGCGCCGTCATGGACCTGTTGCCCGACGAGGACATCGTCTACATCGGCGACACCGCGAACGGACCGTACGGTCCGCTGACGATCCCCGAGATCCGCAAGCACGCGCTCGCGATCGGCGACGATCTGGCCGAGCGCGGCGTCAAGGCGATCGTCATCGCCTGCAACACGGCGTCCGCCGCCTGCCTGCGTGACGCCCGGGAGCGCTACGCGCCGATCCCGGTGGTCGAGGTCGTGCTCCCCGCGGTACGTCGCGCAGTGGTCGCCACGAAGAACGGCCGGATCGGCGTGCTCGGCACCGAGGCCACCATCTCCTCACGCGCGTACCAGGATTCGTTCGCTGCGGCCCGCGACGCGGTGATCACCGCCGTGCCGTGCCCGCGCTTCGTCGACTTCGTCGAACGCGGGATCACCAGCGGCCGCCAGATCCTCGGTCTGGCAGAGGGGTACCTCGAACCACTCCAGGAGGCCGGCGTCGACACGGTCGTGCTCGGTTGCACGCATTACCCGTTGCTGACGGGCGTCCTGCAGCTCGCGATGGGCGACGAGGTGACGCTCGTGTCGAGTGCGGAGGAGACGGCGAAAGACCTCTACCGCGTCCTCACCGAGTCCGACCTGCTGCATCCGCACACCGGTCGGGAGGCGTCGCGCGTCTTCCAGGCGACCGGCGACCCGGAGATGTTCGCCAAGCTGTCGCGGCGCTTCCTCGGACCCGTCGTCGGTGCTGTCCAGCACCTTTAGCGGACTCGGGCAATCTTCGCCGCCCACTTGTGACCCGGTAACCCGACAGCAACTCGCGCGGGCATGGCACAGTAGGGCGTATGCGTCTCACGGTCCTCGGATGTTCGGGCAGTGTGGGCGGACCGGGGGCGGCGTGCTCCGGCTACCTGCTCTCTGTCCCCGGCGAACAGCCGGTGCTGGTGGATTGCGGACCGGGTGTCTTCGGAGAACTGCAACGGGTGACCGATCCCTGCGGGGTCTCGGTGGTCCTGAGCCATCTCCATGCCGATCACTGCCTGGATCTGCCCGCGATGTTGGTGTGGCGCCGGTATGCGCCCTCGGCGGCGACGGAACGCGCGCCCCTCTACGGGCCACCGGGGACCGCCCTGCGGATCGGCCACGGCTCGTCGGAGTATCCCGGCCAGGTCGACGACATCTCCGACACCTTCGACGTCCACGAGTGGCGGGACGGGGTCGAGATCACCCTGGGCGGCATGCGGATCAAGTCGGTGAAGGTCAATCATCCTCCGCAGACCTACGGACTGCGCATCACCGGACCGGAAGGGCAGGTCATCGCCTACAGCGGTGACACCGCTCCCTGCGACGAACTCATCGATCTCGCCGCCGACGCCGACCTGTTCCTGTGCGAGGCGTCGTGGACCCACGCCCCGTCGGAACGTCCGCCGGACCTGCACATGTCCGGGATCGAGGCAGGGGAGGCCGCGACCAAGGCCAATGTGCGCGCGCTCGCGATCACCCACGTCGCCCCGTGGACCGATTCCGCGGAGATCCTCGCCGAGGCCCGCAGCACGTTCTCGGGGCCGGTCGACCTCATGCGTCAGGGACAGGTCATCGATCTCGCCTAGCGGTGGGTCACCGGCCTTCCGGCCGCGGTCGTTAGAGTTGGAGCCGTGACCACACGAGCTGACGGCCGAGCCGACGACGAACTGCGTCCCATCTCCTTCACCCGTGGCTTTACCAGCCATCCCGCGGGATCGGTGCTGGTGGAGTTCGGACAGACCCGCGTGATGTGCACCGCGAGTGTCACCGAGGGCGTCCCGCCGTGGCGTCGTGGATCGGGCCTGGGTTGGCTCACCGCCGAGTACTCGATGCTCCCGGCGGCCACCCACGAGCGCAACAGGCGCGAATCGGTCAAGGGCAAGATCGGCGGCCGCACCCACGAGATCAGCCGGCTCGTCGGCCGGTCCCTGCGGGCGTGCATCGACCTCGCGGCCCTCGGTGAGAACACCATCGCGCTCGACTGTGACGTCCTGCAGGCCGACGGCGGTACCCGCACCGCGGCGATCACCGGCGCGTACGTGGCCCTGGCCGACGCGGTGACCTACCTGCGTGCCGCCGGCAAACTTTCCGACCCGCAACCGCTTTCGTGTGCGATCGCCGCGGTGAGCGTGGGCGTCGTCGACGGTCGGGTGCGTCTGGACCTGCCGTACGAGGAGGATTCGCGGGCCGAGGTCGACATGAACGTCGTCGCCACCGACGCCGGCACCCTCGTCGAGGTACAGGGCACCGGCGAGGGCGCGACGTTCGCACGGTCGACGCTCGACGCGCTGCTCGACGTCGCCGCGATCGGCACCCAGAAGCTCTTCGAGGCCCAGCGGGCCGTGCTCGCCGAGCCGTACCCGGGTCAGTTGCCGGGCAACGCCTGATGTCGAAGGTCCTGCTCGCGAGCCGCAATCGCAAGAAGCTCGCCGAGCTGCAGCGCGTCGTCGACGCCGCCGGGATCACCGGCCTGGAGATCCTCGGCCTCGACGCCGTGCCCGAATACCCGGAGGAGCCCGAGGACGGCGCCACCTTCGAGGAGAACGCACTGATCAAGGCGCGGTCGGGTGCACGCGCCACCGGATTGCCCTGTCTCGCGGATGATTCCGGGATCTCGGTGGACGCGCTGAACGGGATGCCCGGTGTCCTGTCGGCGCGCTGGTCGGGTGCGCACGGCGACGATCCGGCGAACAACGCGCTGCTGCTGGCGCAACTGTCCGACACCCCGGACGAACGACGCGGCGCCGCGTTCGTGTCGGCGTGCGCGCTGGTGCTGCCGGACGGGACTGAGACGGTTGTGCGCGGGGAGTGGCGCGGGACGGTGCTGCGCGCGGAGCGCGGACCGAACGGCTTCGGTTACGACCCGCTCTTCGCACCCGACGACGAGCTCGCGGCCGGCCGGTCGTCGGCCGAACTCACCCCGGAGGAGAAGGACTCGCTGAGCCACCGCGGCAAGGCTCTGGCTCAGCTCGTACCGGCGCTGCGGGAGCTGGCCAACAGCTGACGGGTACCGCGCCAAAAACCACCCCTGAGATCCGCCCTGTGGAGCGCTGCCGCTGACATATCGTCACTCGGTCGCTCCTGGAGGGCTGATCCCAGGGGTGGTTTTGAGCCGGCCTCGCTCAGAGGTTGAATTGCGCCTTCACTTCCTGGGTGCGCTTGTGCTCGAACCAGAAGGACAGGAACGGGATGGTGCCGGCGATCGCGGTGATGATCGTCTTGCCCGCGGGCCAGCGAACCTTGATCGCCAGGTCGATCGCCATGATCAGGTAGACGAAGTAGACCCAGCCGTGGACGATCGGCACGAAGTCGAGTGCCTTGTTGTCGAAGCCGTACGCCAGGATCAGCTCGGCGACGAGGAGCAGCAGCCAGATACCGGTGATCCAGGCCAGGACGCGGTACCTCAACAGGGCCCCACGGACCTTCTCCACCGGAGCGGTGGGAGCGGAAGCGGTGGATGCGGTCTCGGTCACTGCGGGCCTTTCGATGACGGGGCGTCGGGGGTGTCTGCCGATCTGAGTTCGGCCAGGTAGCGGTTGTATTCGATGAGCGCAGCGTCCTTGACCGGGTCGGGATCGTTGGCGAGCGACGCCGCGCTCGGCGTCGTCGGGCGCTCGGGGAGGATGCCCTCGGGGATCTCGGCCGCGGCACGGGCGTCCGCGGCGGCCTTTCGCGCTTCCTCCGGGTCGCTCTCGAGGACGACGAAGCGCCGGTAGGCGTAGATGACCGCGACCGCGAAGGCCGGCCACTGCAGCGCATAGCCGAGGTTCTGGCCGCTGCCGGAGGCCGACTCGAAGCGGGACCACTGCCACCAGGCGAGGATCAGACACGCCACCGCGGCGACCACGGTCAGCACCACGAGCGCCGGCCGATGCGTGCGACGGGGGGACGAGGACATACCTTTCAAGGTACCTGGCCTGCGGTGATCAAAACCCGGCCGGTAGGGTGGTCGCGGTTACAGTGCGGAGCCCGGTTCGATGCCGGGGCCGCACCGAGCGCGAGTGGCGGAATTGGCAGACGCGCTGGATTTAGGTTCCAGTGTCTACGGACGTGGGGGTTCAAGTCCCCCCTCGCGCACCGGATTTCGTAGAAGTTGTGCGCCCATGGCGCACATTCCTTCTACGAAACGCTCAGCAGTTCGACGGCGTCGTCGTCGGCGAAGACGATGTCGTGATCGTCGGTCGAGATCGCCCAGCGTCGCAGGCGGGCGGTGTGATCCTCGTCAATGCGTGCCTCGACGGTCTGGTCGCCCGGGGCGAGGTCGGCGAAGTCGTCGACGATCTCGCCCTCGCGCGTGGTGCCGTCCTCGAGCGTCACACGAACCCGCGACGACACGTGCAGACCTTCCAGTTCCGCGGCGTCGGCGAGCTCTTCGTGGTTCTCGGCCTCTACGGGCTTGTCGAGGACTTCCTCGTCGACCGGGGCTTCCTCCACCGGGGCCGCATCGTCGACGGCGGCGGTTTCCTCGACGGCGACGTCCTCGGCGGCAACGTCCTCGGCGGAGTCTTCTGCAGCGGGCTCGTCGGCGGTGGCCTCTTCGGTGGCGACCTCTTCACCAGCGAGCTCATCGGGGCTGAGCTCGACCGTGGCGTCCTCGTCATCCAGGGCCTCGACCTCGACCGTCGCGTCCTCGTCGGCAGCATGCAGATCGGTGTCTACGGCGTCGTTCTCCGTGTCCACCGCGTCGCTCTCGCGATCGGCGCCGCTCTCCGGTGCGCTCATGGCGTTGCCGTCCTTCCGGTCAGGGAGTGTGATCTCCGGGCGACCGGACGCACCGAAGTGGCACGTTTGACCCGGTCGTAGGGGTGATCATACTGAAGCGGAGGGTTGTCATCCCGAATGGGACCGAATCGTTGCCACCTCGGGATTGTCGTCCCGAGTTGTTCGGTGGGGGCGCCTCGGCTCCGAACGCCGACGGTCCGCGAGACTCCACCGGCGAACCTCGCTTCGACCTGCAGACTTCGGTCGACGTCTGCAGGTCGGGTCGAGGTTCGCCGGTCACCAGGCGCGCCCCGCTGTCTGTCGGGGCCGCATGAAACGATGCCCGGGTGAGACGTCGGACGGTGCTGCCGGGGATCGGAATGGTTGTTGTCCTCGGCGTCCTCGCAGCACTCGGTCTGCTTCGGTCGGAATCGTCTCCGGAGACAGCACCCGCCCCGGGTACGGCTTCGGGTCCGTCACTTCCGTTCTCGACACCGACACCGACACCGTTCTCGACACCGACGCCGACGCCGACGAGCCAACACCTCGCCGACCTCGACTCGCTGCCGGTGAAGGGCCGGGCGCCCAAGACGGGATACTCGCGTTCGGAGTTCGGCACGGCCTGGGACGATGCGGTCGATGTGCAGTTCGGGCGCAACGGTTGTCGGACGCGGGAGGACATCCTGCGCCGTGACCTCGTCGACGTCACCCTGCACACCGATGGGTGCCGCGTGCTGTCGGGCACCCTCGTCGACGCCTACTCCGGCACAACGGTGCGGTTCACCCGTGGCCAGGACACGTCGGCGCTCGTCCAGATCGACCACGTCGTCGCCCTGGCGGACGCCTGGCAGAAGGGGGCGGCGCAATGGGATGGGCGTCGCCGTTTGGAGTTCGCCAACGACCCGAGGAACCTGCAGGCGGTCGACGGAACGGTGAACCAGCGCAAGGGAGCCGGCGATGCGGCCACCTGGCTACCCCCGAACAAGGCCTATCGGTGCACCTACGTCAGCCGCCAGATCGAGGTGAAGAAGGCCTACGGACTCTGGGTCACCGCGGCGGAGCGCGACGCGATGGCCCGGGTGCTGTCCGACTGCTGACGACGAGGGACGGCGCGATCCCGGTCGGTCGAGATGAGTAGCCTCAGGTGCGTGACGGCGCAACATTCTTCCCCTCATCCACTGAGCGACGACTCCGTCGTCGACGCCCTGGGTGCCGACCTCCGCGCCGGGGCCTACACGACCGATGGTGTCACCGAACTCCTCGGTGAAGAGGTCCATGCGGCCCTGCTGCGCGGTGTGTGGTGGCCGGCGCTGGCCGCTACCGCGGAGGAGCAGCGCGACGGCGACGAGAACGAATCGCGACTCGCCACCCTCATCAGGCTCTTCCTCCTCGGCTCGGATGAACCCGAAAACCTCGTCGCACAGGCGTTTCCGACGGCCGGCGTCGACGCACTCATCGACCAGGGTGTCCTGGCCCGGCTCGACGACGGGGCGATCCGCGCGAGCCTCGACATCCGACCGCACGCCGACGAGACCCACGACTTTCTCGTCGTCGCCGACCAGGATGCCGCCATGCGACCGGGTCCCGTCGCCCACGACCATGTACTCGGCATCGGTGGGGCGTCGATGTCGCTTGCGCGCGCGATCATTCGTGAACCCGCACGACGCGCCCTCGACATCGGCACCGGCTGCGGCATCCAGGCGCTGCACCTGAACTCGCACTGCGACGAGATCGTCGCCACCGACACCAACGAGCGGGCACTGGCGCTTGCCCGGGCGACCGCACGTCTCAACGGGATGTCGTGGGATCTGCGCGCGGGCAGCATGTTCGAACCCGTGGCGGGGGAGCGTTTCGACCTCATCGTCTCCAACCCGCCGTTCGTCGTCGGGACCGGCAGCCAGGACTACATCTACCGCGACTCGGGCGTCGTCGGAGATGCGCTGTGCGAGCAGCTCATCCGCGAATTGCCCGCGTATCTGAATCCGGGCGGCACCGCCCAGATTCTCGCCAACTGGATCATCACCGACGGTGCGGACTGGCGTGAGCGGGTGGCCGGCTGGCTGGACGGGACCGGTCTCGATGCCTGGGTCGTCCAGCGCGAAGCGGCCGACCCGATCAGTTATGTGTCCCTGTGGCTCTCCGACGCCGGCGAGGACGAGCAGGCCGCTGCTCGGCGCGGGGAGCAGTGGCTGGAGTGGTTCGACGACAACGACATCGTCGCGATCGGTATGGGTTCGATCACGGTCCGGGCGCCTGAAGCGGGGGAGGACCGGGGACCCGACGTCGTCCTCGAGGAGATCACGGGCGCAGGCGAAGAGGTCACGGGTCCCGAGGCGCAGGCCTTCCTGGCCCGCCGTCGGTACCTGCGCGAGACCTCCGACGCCGACCTGCTGGACAAGCGGCTGTCGATCGCACCGGTGATGCTCGAGGAGCATTCGCTTCCCGGCGAGGACGGTTGGCAACAGGTCGGTGCCGCCGTGCGCCGCCCCGGAGGCCCGGCCGCGGTCCTCGGAGTCGACGAGGTGTCCCGAGCGCTACTGGCCGGATGCCGCGGGCAGGTTCCCCTGCAGACCCTGATCGAGTTGCTTGCCGGATTCCACGGCGTCGACGCCGAGGCGCTGGCCACCGCCGCACTGCCGGTGGTCCGGGAGGCCATCGGCCGCGGAATCCTCTACGAGGCGAACTGAGTACGAGGCGAACCGAGGGTCGGCGGTCACATCCGCGCGAACCGGGTGAGCCAGTAGCAGTACACGCCGTACCCGGCGATACCGATCGCGGCCAGGATCATCAGCACCTGCCCGGCGGGCAGGCCGGAGAGCGACTTGACCGTGCCGTCGAGTCCGCTCGCCTTCGACGGATCAGTGGTCGCCACCGCGACGAGTACGAGGATGCCGGTGCCGATCAGCACCAGGCCCTTGCCGCAGTAGCCGATCACCCCCGCGATGGTTGCCGCGCGGTCGCCGGAGGCTGCTCCGGACCGCGATGATGCGGGGGAGTCGGAGGTCGTGCGACCGATCGGCGGTTTGAGGTCCTCGAGGAAGTTGCGGCTCGCGCCCTTGTACACGTGATAGACGCCGACGCCTATGATGATCAGCCCGGCGACCACCACGACGAACTTACCTCCGCCGGATTGCATCAGGCGTGCGGTGAGTCCGGCGTTCTGCTCCCCGCTCGACTGGCCGCTGCCCATCGCGAAACGCACCGCAGTCCAGGTGAACCCGACGTAGACGACGGCGAGGGACAGGGCCTTCCCGCGGTCCAGCCAGTCCTGCGCGCCGTCGTTCTCGCGGCCGGATTCGGTGGGATGAGGCCCGACGATGGCCTCGGCGATGCGCCAGAGAGCCAGCCCGACGAATGCGACGGCCGCGATCCAGAGGACGAGCCGGCCGCCGGGGTTCCCCGCGAAGATCCCCAGGGCGCCGGACTGATCGGCATTGCCCTCGTCGCCGAAGGCGAGTCGCACGATGATGTAGGCGATGAGCAGGTGGAGGAGTCCGCTGACGGCGTGCCCGGCACGCGCCACCCGCTCGAACCACGGACTGTCGGTGGCGCGGTCGACCGCACCGGTGACCGGGTTGCCTGACATCGTCGCCGCCTCTCGCCGGTTGTCATCGAACCTCGAAAAGCACCGGCTCGAAATACGATACGCGCGCTCAGTCGGCGTTCGGGAAGGTTGCGTCGAGTGCCCGGGAGATGTCGGCGATCAGGTCCTCGGCGTCTTCGAGGCCGACCGAGAAACGGAGGTGACCCCACTGCCGGAACGGCTCGGGGTATGCGGCGACGCGGGGGCCGTCGGGTCCGACGTGGACGATCAGCGACTCGTCGTGACCGAGCGACACCGCGGACGTGATCACCTGCAGTGCACCGACGAAGCGGTTCTGTGTCGCCGAGTCGCCGCGCACGGCGAAGGCCATCATCCCGCCGAAGCCGCGTCCGCCGAACTGCCGAGCCGCCAGCTCGTGCTCGGGATGGGAGGCGAGGCCGGGGTAGCGGACGAAGGCGATGCGCGGGTCGTCGTCGAGGAAGGCGGCGACGCGTTCGGCGTTGCGCTGGTGCTGTGCGAGTCGCAGCGGCAGCGTGATGGCCCCGCGGGCGATCAGCCATGCGTTGAACGGCGAGATCACGCCGCCGACGTCGACCATCGCCTGTTCTTTGATGCGGCCGATCAGCTCGGCGCGCCCGAGCACCGCGCCGCCCATCGCGTCGCCGTGACCGTTGATGTACTTCGTCAGCGAGTGGACGACGAGGTCGGCGCCGTCGGCGAGTGGCCGGTACAGCGGCGGCGGGGTGAAGGTCGAGTCGACGAGCAGAAGGGCGTCGGCGGTGTGCGCGATGCCGGCGAGCTCCGCGATGTCCCCGACCTTGGTCGTCGGATTCGCGATCGTCTCGACCGCCACCAGTCGCGTGTTGGGACGCAGTGCCGCGCGGACGTTCTCGGGGTCGGTGATGTCGACGAAGGTCGCCTCGATCCCGTACTTCTTCGGCAACAGCTCGGCCCAGAGCTTCCACGTCGCCTCATAGGTGGTGTCCGAGACGACGACATGATCGCCGGTGGAGAGAAAGGTGAAGAAGACGGCGTGCAGAGCGGCGACGCCGGAGGCCAGCACGACCGCGTCCTCGGCCTCCTCGAGCGCGGCGAGCTTGTCCTGCAGGGCGACCTGGTTGGCGCCGGTGTTGCGCGTGTAGAAGAGCTGGTCGGTACCCGACCAGCTGATCTGTTCCGGCTCGGGCGGCAGGTGGTAGGAGTTCGCCATCGTGATGGGCGTGCGCACCGACGGCCCCGATGAGTCGTTCCCGGCGTGCACGCTGCGTGTCATCTCCCCGGGCTGTTGCTTTTCTGCGGTCATGCGCGGGCTCCCGTCGGTTGCGGCTGTTCGTCGGTGCGCACACCGGGTTCGACATCGTCCTCGGCAACGGACTCGCCGTCGGCCCCGGGCGCAGTGCCGGTACGGCGCGACAGGACTCCGCGTGCGACCCGTCCGGGGACCTTGTGCAACTTGTCGATGTGGTTGAAGTACCGGAACTCCGCCCACGCCCAACAGATGCCGAACACCAGCAGCGCGACGGCCTGCATCGTGAGCGCGTCCCACGGCCGGTGGGCGATGTGGATCGGGACGACGACCAGCGCGATCGCCTGGATGACATAGGAGTCGAGGCTGCGGGTGCCGGTCATGACCAGCGGTCGCAACCAGTCGTGATGCCACCAGCGCAGCAACAACCGGAACACCCCGTAGAGGGCGGGGATCACGAGGTAGGCGCCGATCGCGCGTGCGGGCCGGAAATCCAGCTTGTCGGCGAAGGTGGGTTCGAGGTGCGCCCACGGGCCGGCGTCGATGCCGTAATGGAAGAACAGTGCGACCGTCACGGCCACGGCGACGATGACGACGAGCCAGCGGTCGACGAACTCGGGGACACTCCAGCGCGACCAGTTCCAGCCGAGCACCACCGACGGGATGAACATGATCTGCCATCCCGCGACGTTCTGGATGTGCGGGGCCGCCTGGTAGGCGCTGAGGTAGAACCAGTCCGGCGACCAGAACAGCGAGACCGCGTACAACACCAGCGAACCGGCGAGAATCCACGCCCACCACCCGCGCTGGAGGAGCGGGAACAGGGCGAACGCGGACATCATCAGCACCATGTAGAGGAGCAGGATGTTCCCGCCGCTCGGCAGGTACTGCATCGTGACCGACAGCCAGATCCCGTCGGCCCAGCCGTCGACCGGGAGCAGGAGCGTCAGCCAGCGGTGCCCCTCGAGTGCGGCCGCGACGGCGACGAGCGCGATCACCAGCTGACAGACATAGAGGACCGCGATGCGCTTGGCCAGGCGGACGTAGGCATACCGCAGCCCGTGACGGGTGACCCAGCGCTGGTACACGAGACCCAGCACGATGCCCGAGAGCATGACGAACGCCGACATCCCGTCCACGTACGGAAAGGCGTGCGTGGGCGACGCCAACGGGGAATCGGTGGCGAAGTGTGCGGTGACCATGCTCCAGATCGCCACTCCCCGCGTGGCGTCGATGGCGAGATCTCGGTTCCCGGACACTCGGTTCGAAGACATTGATCTGAAGATAGAACTCACCGCGACCCGGAGTCATCCCGGGCCGCGGTGAGTCGTGATCTATCTCGCCCCCGACGGGCGACCTCTAGGAGTAGAGGTCGGCGATCGCCTGCTTGTGCGCGTCGTGGATGACGTTGCGCTTGAGCTTCAGCGTCGGCGTGAGCTCGCCGGTCTCGATCGAGAAGTCGGTGTCGAGGATGGTGAACTTCTTGATCGCCTCGGCGTTGGAGACCTTCGAGTTGGCCTCCTTGACCGCGGCGTCGATCTCGGCCTTCAGGTCCTCGTTCTCGATCAGCTCCGAGAGCGGGGTGTCGGCGGGCAGGTTGTGGCGCTCCAGCCAGCCGGGGACGGCCTCCGGATCGATGGTTATGAGCGCGCCGATGAACGGCTTGTTGTCGCCGACCACCAGGCACTGGCTGACCATCGGATGAGCGCGGATGGTGTCCTCGAGCTGTGCGGGGGAGACGTTCTTGCCGCCGGCGGTGACGATGAGTTCCTTCTTACGGCCGGTGATGAAGAGGTAGCCGTCGTCGAGGGTGCCGATGTCACCGGTGTGGAACCAGCCGTCGCGGATCGCTTCGGCGGTCGCGGCCTCGTTGCGCCAGTAGCCTCCGAAGACGACCGGGCCCTTGAGGAGGATCTCGCCGTCGTCGGCGATGGCCACCGTCACACCGGGCACCGGGCGCCCGACCGAGCCGACCTTCTGGTGCTCGTCATTGTTCGCGGTGACCGCGGCGGTGGTCTCGGAGAGGCCGTAACCCTCGTAGACCGGGATGCCGACGCCGCGGAAGAAGTGACCGAGGCGTGCGCCGAGCGGGGCGCCGCCGGAGATCGCACCCTCACACTGACCACCGAGAGCAGCGCGCAGTTTGCCGTAGACGAGCTTGTCGAACACTGCGTGACGCAGCTTCAGGCCGAGACCGATCTTGCCTTCCTCGGTCGCCTTGCTGTACTCGATGGCGGTCTCGGTGGCCTTCTCGAAGATGGAGCCCTTGCCGCCGTCGTAGGCCTTCTGCTTCGCAGAGTTGTAGACCTTCTCGAACACGCGCGGCACCGACAGCACGTAGTGCGGCTTGAAGACCGCGAAGTCGTTGACCAGATTCGAGATGTCGTTGGTGTGGCCCAGGATCACCCCGTTCTCGACACTGGCCACGGCGATGATGCGGGCGAAGACGTGCGCCAGCGGCAGGAACAGCAGGGTGGTCTTGCCCTCGGCCAGTCCGGCGCCGACGGCGTCACGGGTGGCGGCGCACTCGGCCATGAAGTTGGCGTGGGTGAGCAGGACGCCCTTGGGGCGGCCGGTGGTACCCGAGGTGTAGATCAGGGTCGCGGCGTCGCTGGACAGCGAGTTCGCCTTACGACGGTCGAGTTCGTCGTCGGCGACGGTCGCGCCGCGCTTGGTGAGCGTCGGGAGAGCGTGATCGTCGATGACCAGCGTCTCCTTGAGCGTGGGCGTCTCGTCGATCACGCGGATGTGCTTGGTGTAGTGCTCGTGGTTCTCGACGACGAGGAGCTTGGCGCCCGAGTCCTCGAGGATCCACTGCACCTGGTCGGGGGCCGAGGTCTCGTAGATGGCGACGGTGCATCCGCCCGCACGCCAGATCGCGTAGTCGAGGACGGTCCACTCGTACCGGGTCGAGGACAGGATGGCCACACGATCCCCGGGCTCGATGCCCGACGCGACGAGTCCCTTGGCCACGGCGTCGACCTCGTCGGCGAAGTGCTTCGCGGTGACGTTGATCCACTGGTTGTGGGAGCGCTTGCGGAAGAGAGGCATCGTGGGTCGCTCGGTCCGGTACTTGAGGATCGAGTCGACGAGGTTCGCCTTGTCGTCGATCGTGAGATCGGACGGGGTGGCGTACTGCTGCTGCATGGCACTCCTGAGACGGACTTGCTGAACGGGACATATCGGGCGCCGGGCGACCCGGTGACCGGGGTCGACGCCATTTGAGTGGCACTGACAGTACCAGTATCCGTGTGATGCATCACACGTGCTCGTCATAGTGCTGTAATGCCTGTTCAGCTGCGAGTTGTGACGCGGTCATGGCAGGATGCCGACATTCCGGGGTCGGGCGATTACAGTTGAGTGCGATGAATGAGACCCGCGCATGAGTACTTCCGAACAAGGCGAGCACGGCGCGCCGGCTGACACCTCTGCACAAGACACCCCCGGCGGCACGTTCGACGACCTGGAGATCGAGCCCCGCGTCCGCGCCGCGATCACCGACGTCGGTTACGAGACCCCCTCGCCGATCCAGGCAGCCACGATCCCGCCGCTGATGGCCGGCCGCGACGTCGTCGGCCTCGCGCAGACCGGTACCGGCAAGACCGCCGCCTTCGCGATCCCGATCCTCTCCAGGCTCGACACCTCGGCGCGCACGCCTCAGGCGCTGATCCTCGCACCGACGCGTGAACTCGCCCTGCAGGTGTCCGAGGCCTTCGGTCGCTATTCGGCGCACATGCCCGAGGTGAAGGTCCTGCCGATCTACGGCGGGCAGTCCTACGGCGTGCAACTCGCGGGCCTGCGCCGCGGTGCCCAGGTCATCGTCGGTACGCCGGGTCGAGTGATCGACCACCTCGACAAGAAGACCCTCGACATCTCCGGACTCGAGTTCCTCGTGCTCGACGAGGCCGACGAGATGCTCACGATGGGCTTCGCCGAGGACGTCGAGCGCATCCTCGCCGAGACCCCGGACACCAAGCAGGTCGCGCTCTTCTCCGCGACCATGCCCAGCTCCATCCGCAGGCTCGCCCAGCGCTACCTGAAGTCTCCGCAGGAGATCACGGTCAAGTCCAAGACGGCGACCGCACAGAACATCACGCAGCGCTACCTGCAGGTATCCCACCAGCGCAAACTCGACGCCTTGACCCGATTCCTCGAGGTCGAGGAATTCGACGCGATGATCGTTTTCGTCCGCACCAAGCAGGCGACCGAGGAGCTCGCGGAGAAGCTCCGGTCTCGCGGACTGTCCGCGGTCGCCATCAACGGCGACCTCGCCCAGGCGCAGCGCGAGCGGACCATCAACCAGCTCAAGAACGGCTCGATCGACATCCTCGTGGCGACCGATGTGGCCGCCCGCGGCCTCGACGTCGACCGGATCTCGCATGTCGTCAACTACGACATCCCGCACGACACCGAGTCGTACGTGCACCGCATCGGACGCACCGGTCGCGCCGGCCGTTCGGGCAACGCGCTGCTGTTCGTCTCGCCGCGTGAGCGCCACCTGTTGCGGGCGATCGAGCGCGCGACGCGCCAGGAGCTCACCGAGATCGGCCTGCCGAGCGTCGACGACGTGAATGCCCAGCGCGTGGCGAAGTTCGGTGAGTCCATCACCCAGAACCTGTCCTCGGACAACCTGGACCTGTTCCGCGGACTCATCGAGAACTATGCCCGCGACAACGATGTGGCCATGGCCGACATCGCCGCCGCGCTGGCCCTCGAGACGCGTGACGGCGGGTTCCTGCTGGCGCCCGATCCGCCGGAGTCGGAGCGGCGGAACCGCGACCAGCGGGAACGTACGCCGCGTCGTCCCGGGGCGAGCTTCGCCACCTACCGCATCGCGGTCGGCCGCAAGCACAAGGTCTCCCCGGGTGCGATCGTCGGCGCGATCGCCAACGAGGGAGGCCTGACCCGCGCGGACTTCGGCAACATCAGCATTCGCGACGACTTCAGCCTCGTCGAGCTGCCCGACGATCTCGACAACGAGACCCTGTCCCAGCTCCGCCACACCAAAATCGGCAAGAACCCGATCGACATCCGGAAGGATCTCGGTGCGCCGCGGGGTCGCGGTGGCAAGCGGGGCGGACCGCAGGGTGGTCGCGACGGTCGGCGCGACAACTTCGGTGGCAAGCGGCCCTCGCCGCGTGTTGCCGGACGCGGTCGCCGGTCCTGATCGTCGTACCGACCTGAGTCGGTTTCGCTCGTGGCTCCGCTGAGCGGTGACGGAACTTGTCAAACCGAGATCATTCCGTAACCTTGACGGCGGGGGTCTTCAAGGTGTCATTCTCGATCCTGCGGGGTATCCGCCGATCGAGTGGACACGAAACTTACGAGTGAACACAGGATTGGTGAGTCACCAGTGTCTTTGGTGAAGGCGATTTCAGCAGCAGAAGCGATCGACCACAGCCGCGCCGGGAACGCGGTCATGGTGGACGCCCGCCCACAGGTGGTGCGCCACCAGGGCAGCCTTCCGGGTGCTTTCGTGGTCGAGCCCAGCGAGCTGCCGAACCTCCTGAGTCCCACCCCCACCGGGACCTTCCCCGTCATCCGCGACGCCGAGCAGCCCAGGAAGATCGGGCGCGACACCGAGATCGCCGTGGTGTCGGTGAGCTCGGAAGCGCCGCGCATCGCCGAGCAGATCGCCGGTCTCGGGTACACCAACGTCCGGTACGTCGACGGCGGTTACCGAGCACTGCGTTCCACCACCTGAGCTCATCACGTGGGCGCGACACCGGCCACCCGCCGACGTGGTCCCACCCTGACATACGATGCGGCAGTTCCACTTTCCTGACCAGCGGCTTGATAGCGTAGGAACGCCGGCGACGAGAGGAACCCATCGGATGCAGGATGACACTCGCGAGACACTGCGAGACCAGGTCACCCGGCTGATGGCGTTCCTGCGCGACGTCGTCCGCTCGCGCTCCGGAGATGTCCGGGACATCGACGAACACGCAGGCCACGTCTGGGTGGGCGCGTCGACGCCGATCTCGGTGCGGGCATCGGCCGCGCCGGGCCAGGTCGTCGTGGAGATCGATCCCGCCGAGGCCGCCCACGCCGACGCCGCCCACGCCGATGTCGCCCGCCTCGTCGACGAGCTGACCGAGAGTCCCGAGACCCTCGAACTCGTCCTGGCGAATGCCCTCGTCACCGTCCACGACGACGCCACCTCCGAACCTCTCGTCCGCGAGCATCTCCTCACCCAGGCCCTGGTCGCCGACCGCGACGAGTCGGGCGCCATCCGCCTGGCCCTCGGTGCGGGCTCCGCGCCGACCATGCACGACACCCATCTCCTCGCCGCGGTCGACGGACTCGAACTCGCCGGCGCGATGAAGACGCGGACCAGACTCGCCGAGCAGCCGTCGGTCGTCGCCGGCAAGGTCACCGACCTGGTGGGTGAGTGGCTGGGCGAGATCGAGATCGACGCCGACCGCGCCACCCTCTCACTCGACATGCGACCGGCGATCGTCCTCCGACGCCGCAGTGTCGAGAACTCCCTGGCCTTTTACGACGCGATCATCGACGACCTGCGCGACGAGGATGCGAGCGTGCCCGTCGGCCTGGCCCAGCTGGTCAAACCGATCGACGCCGAGGATCGTCTGGCCGCGCTCGACGGCCCCGACGTGCTCTCACCCGAACGTCTCATCGCCGACGCACTCTTCCCGCTTCCCTCGAACGTCGAACAACGAGACGTGCTCGTACGGCTGGGCCACGACACCGGCGTCGTGGTCGAGGGGCCGCCCGGTACGGGCAAGACGCACACCATCGCGAACGTCACGTCCGCGCTGCTCGCCAAGGGGCAACGCGTGCTGGTCGTCAGCGAGAAGGCACACGCGCTCCACGTGCTGCGCGACATGCTCCCGCCCGCGTTGCGCGAACTCACGGTGTCCATCGCCGACATCTCCCAGGACCATGCCGAGACGATCGTGTCCGTGGTGGAGAACCTCGCTGCGCGCAAGGCGGCGTTCTCCGTGTCCGTCGCCGATGCCGAGATCGCCGATCTCGAGGCCCGCCGCGAGCACGCCCTCACCCGGCGCGACCAGCTCATGCGCGAGCTGTGGGACCTGCGCGCGGGCGAGACCGAGATCCACGAGTGGGTGGCGGGGGACTACCGGGGTACCCCGGCGGAGATCGTGCGTCAGGTCAAGCGCGACACCGAGCGCTTCGACTGGATGCCGCCCGGACTCGAGGGTGCCGTCCCGCCTCTGGACTCCTCGGAGTTCGCCCGGCTCGTCGAACTCCTGCAGGTGACCGGTGGCGACCGTGGCCGTCTCACCCAGCGGTTCCCCGATCTCGCCGACCATCTGCCGGAGCCCGCGGCCATGGACACGATCTGTGCCCGGATCGCCGCGCGGCCCGAGGAAACCCATGGCGCCACCGGAGCGCTGCTCCCGTCGCTCGATGGCGTCGACAGCGAACGTCTCCTCGCCATCAAGGGCATCTGCGAACAGCTGGGCGTGGCCGCAGGCGAGGTGTCGTCCTTCCCGGCCCCGATGGTCGCCATGGCCGACCGGTTGCTGGCGGGCCACGACTCCCATCTGTGGTCGCGCGTGACGACCCTGTCCCCGGTGATCGCCGAGGCCGCCCGACGCGACCGCGACCTGGGTGCCCACACGGTTCTCGTCGAGGGCGACCGCCCGGGCGATGCGGCGCTGTTCGACGCGGCCGCCGACCATCTGGCCGAGGGCGGTCAGTGGCGTGGCCGGTTGCGGCGGTCCCCGCAACAGCGTGCGGTCGAGGAGTCTCCGGTACGGGCGACCGTCGACGGTCGGGTCCCGACCGACGAGGCGTCGTTGCGACGGGTGGCCGACCACCTGACGGTCGTCGACGCCGTCCATCAGGTCCATCGCATCCTGGCCGACCTCCATGTTCCGATCGACGCCTCCGGATCCCGTTCCGCGCAAGTCGATCAGCTCGTCCGCCTCGACGCGCAACTCGCGTGGATCTCGCGGCTGGTCACCGGGCGCGACCACCTCCTCCACGAACTCGAGGCCATCAGCCCCGGCGGCCCGCGTCCGCGCAGCGTCGCCGAGATCGCCGAGGTCGCCCAGCAGGCGGGTTCGATCGCCGCCGCCAACGACGCGGCCCTCGCCGAACGTGAACTGGCCGAGTGCACCTACGGGCTGGCCGCCGAACTCGAGAAGGGCCCGTCCCCCGAAGGCGATGCACTGCTGGACGCGCTCGGCACCGCCGACGCCGCCGCGATCCGCACGGCCCGCCGCGCCTTTCTCAGAGCCCAGGAACAGGCGAACGCGGAGAACGCACTCGACCTTCTCGAACTGCGGCTCAGAAGTCGCGCCCCGGAACTGGTCCGGACCATCTGGGCGACGCCGCGCGATCCGATCTGGTCCGAGCGCGCCCGGGAGATGACCGCCGCCTGGGCCTGGCGGTACGCCAACACGTGGGTGTCCGAACGCAGCGACGTGCATTCGGAGACGCGGATCTCGGCCGACCTCGATGCCATCGAGGTCGACGTCGCGCAGGTGACCACCCGTCTCGCCTCTGCCCGTGCCTGGCGAGAGTTGTTGGTGCGCACCACGACCGGCGAGATCCAGGCGCTGCAGTCCTACCGCGACCACATGATCAACCTCGGCAAGGGTTCGGGTAAGCACGCCAACCGGTTCCGCCGTGCCGCGCGCGAGGCGATGGCCGTGGCGCAGAACGCGATCCCGGCATGGATCATGTCGATCAGCCAGGTCGCCGAGACGCTCCCGCCCCGCCGGCACTCCTTCGACGTAGTCATCGTCGACGAGGCGTCGCAGGCGGACATCACCAGTTCCTTCCTGCTGTGGCTCGCGCCCCGGATCATCGTCGTGGGCGACGACAAGCAGTGTGCGCCTATCGGACTCGCCGGGACCACGCTCGACGACGCCTTCGCCGAGCTCGACGCCGCACTGCCGGACCTCCCGACCTACCTTCGCGACGGACTGACCCCGCGGTCGAGTCTGTTCTCGTTGCTGCGCAGCAGGTTCGGCAATGTCGTCGGGCTGCGTGAGCATTTCCGGTCGATGCCGGAGATCATCGAGTTCTCGTCGCGGCAGTTCTACGGCAAGGCGCCGCTGATCCCGGTGCGGCAGTACGGCTCCGATCGCCTCGAACCGTTGCGGACGGTGGCGGTCGACGGCGAGGCGACCGGCAGTGGGTCGGGTCTCGTCAACGACGCCGAGGTGGAGGCCATCCTCGGGGCCCTGCGCGACTGTCTCGCCGATCCCGCCTACGAGGGACGCGATTTCGGCGTGATCGCGCTACAGGGCACCAAGCAGGCGGAGACGCTGGAACGAGCCCTGCTCGACGGGCTCGACGCCGAGGTGTGGCGCACCCGTCGTATCCGGGTGGGCACCCCGCCGGATTTCCAGGGCGACGAACGCCGCGTCGTCTTCCTGTCGATGGTCGTCTCCGATCCGACAGCCATCTCGGCTCTGACCCGTGCGGAATCGCAACGGCGGATCAACGTCGCGGCCACCCGCGCGATGGATCAGGTCTGGCTGTTCCATTCGATCGGTCTGGAAGACTTGCGGCACAACGATCTCCGGTATTCGTTGCTGTCGTACTTCACCGCCAACGAGGGCATCACGATCAGCCCGATGCCGACCGACGTGCCCGACGACCGCCGCGTCGAACCGTTCGACAACCTGCTCGAACAGCGGGTGTTCAACCGTCTCGCGGCACTCGGTTACCACGTGACCCCGAAGGTCACCGTCAACAACCGGGTCATCGACCTGGTGGTCCTCGGTGCCGATGCCCGGATGGCCGTTGAATGCGACCCCGACGCGTTCCCCGGAACCGGCCGCCAGGCCCGCTCCGACCTCGAGCGCGAGCGCGAATTGCGCCGTTGCGGTTGGGAGTTCGCCCGGGTCCGGGAGTCGGAGTTCGAACTCGACCCGGATCGCGTGATCGACGCGGTCGCCGCCGCGCTCGAAGCGCGCGGCTGCAAGCCCGGGTCGATCACGGCACGTCCGGCCGCAGAGGACGCCCCCGCGTGGATGCCGATCGACCTGACGGCCGGGGAGTGACGCACGGGGTAGTGGCGAGTGGGCGATCAGCCCAGCGCGCGGAGCAGGGCCGGTAGCCCCTCGGCGGCCGGCACCCGCAGGCTGTGGGTAGCGAAGTCGGTCACCGACGACTCGGCAGGGTTGAACTCGATCACCGGAATGCCTTCGCGCACAGCGCGTTCGGGTAGTGATGCGGCTGGGTACACGATGCCGCTGGTGCCGACGACGATGACCACCTCGCCGGCGCGGAACGCCTGATCGGCCCGCTGCCAATCGTCGGCGGGCAGCGCCTCACCGAACCAGACGACGCCGGGACGGACGTCCCCGCCGCACCTCGGGCAGGTCGGGGGAGTGACCCGTGTCTCGACATGTTCGGTGTCCGGATCGGTGGCCGAGGGTCGCGCATCGGGACCGTCGTACGGGGTGTCGCACACCGAGCAGCGCGGCGCGAAGAGGCTGCCGTGGAGGTGGCTGACCACGTCACTGCCGGCACGCTCGTGCAGGTCGTCGACGTTCTGGGTGACCACCATGACGGTGCGCGAGGCGCCGAGTTCGGCCAGTGCGCGGTGTCCGGCGTTCGGTTCGGCGGCGAGCACCTCGCGGGCGCGCCACCGGTACCAGCCCCAGACCAGGGCGGGGTCGCGTTCCCACGCCTCAGGGGTGGCGAGTTCCGCGGGATCGAATGTCTCCCACAGCCCGGTCTGGGCGTCGCGGAAGGTCGCTATACCGCTCTCGGCCGACATGCCGGCCCCGCTGAAGACGGTGATCCAGTCCGCGTCTCGGACGAGGTCGATCACGGCCTCGGGGATGGTCGGCCCGGTCACCCCGCGGCCTCGAGGGAAGCGCGGACCAGGTCGGCGGTCTCGTCGGGGTCAGGATCGCGACGCACGACCAGGCCCTTGGCAAAACTGAGCTTGTCGCCTGCGTGGCGGGGCACGACGTGCAGATGGGTGTGGAAGACGGTCTGGAACGCGGCGCGGCCGTCGTTGAGGGCGAGGTTGACCCCGTCCGCGGCCATCGGTCCGGCCTTCAGCGCCGATCCGACACGCTGTCCGGCGGCGAAGAGGGCCGCACCGACGGCCGGGTCGAGGTCGTCGAGACCGGATGAGTGGACGCGGGGGACGAGCAAGGTGTGCCCGCGGGTGACCGGTCGGATGTCGAGGAAGCCGACGACGTCGTCGTCGGAGTAGACGATCCGGCCCGGAGCGGTGCCCGCGACGATGGCGCAGAAGATGCAACTGCTCATGGGCCCGACTCTAGGGCACGGACGGGGTTCATCCGGGCATCACGCGACCGACGCGAATCGCCGCCGGGTCGGGGCGTGGCCCGGATCACATCACGGTTTCATAACGGTTGACCGAGCGCGTGATCGGGGGTCGACATACCTTCGGGTACGTTGCCTGGCCAGCGCGTTTCGCAACCCTTCGGATGGTCGTTGACATGGTCTTTCAAGTTACCCGCGGGGTTACTGGTCGGTATACCGACAGGTCACCCAGAAACATGAGGAATCCCTCACTTTCGTGTGTCATCATGGGTGTCACGTTCACGTCGTAGGCGACTCCTCCATGAACCGGGGAGCGTCAATGTCCTTGTGTGGCAGGCGTGTTCACCAGTTGTACCAGTCAGTTCGAATCAGGCAGGGCGGCCGCCCTCGTTTTCGCCTGCGATGCCCCGGGCGTCGTGGACGACCCCCGTTCTCATCGACGAGGAATCGCCGGCGCCCGCGCCTGCACCCGAGACACGTCGCCGACGCCCGCGCCGGCACCAAGACACTCCGCCGACCACCGAGACCGACCACCACAGAGGAGTACTCGTGACCGTCGACCAGTTCCGCACCGGCTCGCAGGGCGCCGCCAACGCAGAGCGCCCCACAGCCACGCTCATCGACCGCCTCGCCCAGGGGGAGCCCTACGCGATCAGTTTCGGCGGTCAGGGCGGCGCGTGGCTGCCGACGCTGGCCGAGCTGGTCGTCGACGCCGACCTCGAACACCGCATCGCCGGGATCGTGGAGGCCGCGGAGCGGCTCGTCGCACCCGTCGCCGACGACCTCGTCGTCGCGCGCGCCGACGGCTTTCACCCGCTCGCATGGGTCCACGCGCACGACGCGGGCGAAGAGGTGCCCACCGAGACCGCGCTCGCCGACTTCACCCTCTCGGGTCCCGGGGTCCTGCTGACCCAGCTGGCCGCCGTCGAGGCGCTGCGCAAGCAAGGGCTCGACACCGCGAGCATCCCGCCGAGTGCCGTCATCGGACATTCGCAGGGCTCGCTGGCCACCGACGCGGTAGGAGCCGAGGGCAACGCCGCGGAGGCCGGTCAGGGTCTGCTGCTCGCCGTCGCCCATCTCATCGGTGCCGCCGGTTCGCTCATCGCGCGTCGCCGCGGCCTCGGGATCACCACCGACGGCACGCCGATGCTGGCCGTCAACAACGTCACCCCGGCACGGGTGGACGAGGTCCTCGCCCAGTACCGCGCGAGCCTTCCCGAGAGCGACCTGGCCACCGCGCCGGTGGTCTCGATCAAGAACAGCCGCAACGCCCTCGTGCTCTCCGGCGCCCCGCGTCACCTCGCCGGCTTCGTCGCGCTCTGCGAGCGGATCGCCGCCGCCGAGGCCGACGAGCGCAAACGCAAGCTGACCGGCGGCGCACCGTTCGCCCCGAAGTTCGACCACCTCCAGGTGTCCGTCGCCTTCCATCACCCCAACATGGCCGAGGCCGTCGAACTCGTCGGCGAGTGGGCCGACCGGTGCGGCATCGACCGTGAGCTCGCGACCCGCCACGCCCATGACATCCTCGTCGCACACGTCGACTGGGTCTCCTCGGTCGACGAGGTCGTCGCCGGTGGCGCCAGGTGGATCCTCGACTTCGGTCCCGGCGACATCGCCACCCGTCTCTCCGCATCGCTCGTCCGCGGCCAGGGGGTGGGCCTCGTCCCCGCCGCACTGCGCGTCGGTCAGCGCAACCTCTTCAGCCCGGGCGGCGTGCCGGAGGTCGGCACCCCGTGGTCCCAGTTCGCCCCGACCCTCGTCGAGTTGCCCTTA